>PKTY01000089.1 GCA_002869725.1 Desulfuromonas sp.
CGGATGAGAGCTAACCAACTGCAGCAATCACTTTTTTCAAATCATCAAGCCCGATCTCATCAATGAGTTTACCCATCCGGCATTTCCGGTTCTGTTGCTTAAACCAATCAACCAGGCGATCGACAATCTGCAGAAAGCCTTGCAGACTGCAGAACAGGCTCACCGTCTACAGGTGCGCAAGTCAGGCGAGCCTTATTTTTTTCACCCCCTGAGGGTTGCTCATCTGGCGGCGCGGCATTGGATGGATTTTGCTTCAGTCATTGCCGCTCTGATGCACGATGTGGTCGAGGACACTCCGACCACCCTGGCTGAGGTTGCTGCAGATTTCGGCGAAGAAGTAGCTCTACTGGTCGATGGCCTGACCAAGGTCGATGATGATCTGCTCAGCCGCGCAGCGCTCAAGGCCCAGACCTACCGCAAACAGCTTCTGCTGGCTATCAAAGACGTGCGTGTTCTCTGTCTGAAATTTTGGGATCGCATCGACAACCTGCAGACAATCAGTGCCCTCAATTACGAAAAGCAGAAGCTGATTGCCGAGGAGACCCGCACGGTCTATGTCCCTCTGGCCAGGCACCTTGGGATGGGGCTGGTGGCGACCGAACTCGACGCTTTGTCGCTGAATATTCTCTACCCGACCCGTTCCAGCCAGTATGCGGAGAGCGTTGCTCATTTACGCAAGGTGCATGAGGCCAGTATCGGGCGCATTCGTTCGGCCATTCACAACATCCTCGACCACCACAAGATCGATGCAGCCCTCAAGGACCGATGGAGACCCTTTTCAATCGCGGCGGCGAGGACCACCGTGCGCGGCCTGCAGTCCCTCTACACCCTCGATATCTTAGTCGACCGCAGTATGGATGCTTACCTCACCCTGGGCCTTTTGCACAGCCTTTATCCGCCGATCCCCGGGAAGCTGCGTGACCACCTCAATGTCAAGTCCCAGTTCGGGTACCAGGCCCTGAAGACGACGGTTCAGGCGGGTGAAGTCCGCTTGCGGGTCGAGATCACCACCCGCAAGCTTGATCGCTTCAACGAAGCCGGGGTGCTCGCTCCGGGCTTCGATTTCCATCGGGCCAGCTTCCAGGACTTGATGCAGTCGCTGGCCGAGGGGGAGTCTGCTTTCGACATGGACAGTCTCCGTTTGGCTTCGGCTTCCATCCAGGTCTACACTCCTCTTGGCGAAGTTAAAACCCTCCCCGAAGGGAGCAGTGTTCTCGATTTTGCCTTCAACATCCATGAACAGCTTGGCCTGTTTGCAATGCGGGCTCTGATCAACGGTAAAACCCGCCAACTCAAAGCGCGTCTGATCGACGGCGACCAGGTCGCCATTGAGACCAGCGACACGCCGACTGTTCTACCGAAATGGCTGGAATGGGCTGTGACTCCCAAAGCCCGCAACAGCATCCGTCGCTACCTGCGCAGCAGGGTCAAGCAATCGAAAAATGTTTGGTCTGAAAAGGATTAGTCTTGTTCTGATCCTGGCTTTCTGCTTATGCCGAGCTGCGTTTGCCTTTGCCGACGATGTGGACGAGGCGGTCGTGTTTGTCTACCATCGCTTCGGAGACGACAGGTACCCGTCGACTAATATCAGCCTCCAGCAGTTTCGCCAGCACCTGCAGTTGCTTCAAGAACAGCAGGCAAACGTCACAACTCTCGGCCGCCTGGTCGCAGCCCTGGATGCTGACGAACCTCTCCNCGCCCGTTCTGTCGCTCTTACTGTTGACGATGCCTACCAAAGCTTTCTGAGCGGAGCTCTGCCGCTTCTTGAGGAGTACGGCTACCCGGCGACTCTGTTTGTCAGTACCGATGTGGTGGGAGGGGAGGACTATCTCAATTGGGAGCAACTGCGACAATTGCAGGAGGCAGGAATCGAAATCGGCAATCACTCGGCAAGTCACGATTCCTTGCTCGACAGATGGCCCGGTGAGTCACAAGAAGTCTGGACCGAACGGGTCATGTCGGACCTGCATCGTGCCGAGGCGACGTTCCTACGGGAACTGGGTAGAAGCCCGCAACTGTTCGCTTTTCCCTATGGCGAATTCAACCCGCAACTCTGCAATCTCATCGAAGAGTATGGTNGTATGGTTTTCGAGCAGCCTTCGGCCAGCAGTCCGGGGTGATCTCGGTCGGGTCGAATCGTTTCAGCCTGCCACGTTTTCCGGTGGCAGGAGCCTATGCTGATTTACGGGGATTTCAGTCGAAATTACAGATGAAAGCTCTGCCGGTTTCTGTACTGACCCCGGCCGGGACCATTGTCCCCCCGGGGCTGAATCCGCCGTTGCTCAAGGTCAGAATTGACATGCGCGGCATCAATCCGCTGTCTTTGAAATGCTACGTTGCCGGCCAGGGAGAAGCCCGTGTCAAAGCGGCAGGGGAGGGCGAGGGTCTGTTTGAAATCCAGGCGCAGTCCCCCCTGCGAGGGCGGCGCAGTAAATACACGATCACCGCCAGTGACCCAAGTGGGTCCCGGTGGTACTGGTACTCACAACTCTGGGTTCTGGTCGAGTGAAGCTTCCAGACCGGCCAGCTTGACCCGGGTAGAAAAAAGTCCGTAGCCGCCCTGACCGCTATCGGCAGACTGGGCTGCAGCGGATGAACTGCGCAGTCTGGCCGAGTTGAAGCGACTCAGTCTGTTGTAGCGAATCATCTGGTCGATCTCCGTAATGTAATCATCACGGCGTATCGAATAGCGTTGCAGGCCCTTGACCAAGTCTCTGCCACTGACCTGTTTCCCCTTTTCCCTCAGTTCCATACGGATATTGCGCAGATCCAGGTAGGCCTCGTGGGTGTTGAGGTTGTTGATGTAGCTTCGAACTGAGTCGTATAGGCTCGCAAATTTGCGCACTTCGTACCGAGCCCCTTGCGGACGGTTTCTCGGGACAATCCCTGTTCCAGGAGTGAATGTCCATTGGCCAAACAGGTTGTTCCCTTCCCGGGCAAAGCGAGACGTCCCCCAGGCTGATTCGTTGGCCGCCTGGGCAAGAACCAGGGACGGCGGGATAATATCCACGCGCTTGAGAAGGCGCTGGAGAAGGCTCGACTCACCGAGAGGTTCAACGCTGATACGATATTCCTTTGCCATCTCATCCAGCTTCCGCCGTTCCTCCAGTTCAAGTCTGCCTGCGGACTGATAACGTCCGAGAATATCGAGAAGCTGTTCGCGTTCGTTTGCGATCTCCTCGTTGGCCATCAGGACCATGGGAAGCAGCCCCATGAAGAAAAGGCGCTTTTTCCCTTGTCGATGCTGCTTGAGATCGACTGGAAGCCTCTCCAGGTAGAGAGGAGGGACTCCGCGGTCAAGGTTTTCCCAGGAATAGTCGAGTTCTGAGAACACCTTGTCCAGAGATTGTGCTGAAGCCGGAGCAACCGTGATAACCGTTGCTGGTCGTTCTAGAGGGGCGGGCGGATCAGCCGAGTGCTGATGGACTTCAAGATCGCACCCCGGTAAAACCGACAGTAACAGTAAGGTACAGAAGAGGCCTGGCCATCGTTGGTCTTGTCGTCGAATGGCTCGCCGGGTAAGCTTAAAAAAAGATTGGGACAACCCTTCGTTCATCTTTTATTTATTATCACGGTCTGGGGATTGGCGGCAAGAGGACCAGACGGCTACATTTGATCGCGACCTCATTCAATCAGCGGGAGAAATGCAATGCGTTCATATCGAAAAGAGCTGTGGTTTGAAGTGACTGATAGGCGCGATTTTATCAATATTACCCATCAAGTCGAAACCTGCCTTAGTGAGAGTGGTATCCGTGAGGGGCTGTGCCTGGTCAACGCCATGCATATCACTGCATCGGTATTTATCAACGACGATGAATGCGGTCTGCATGAGGATTTCGAAATGTGGCTAGAGCAACTCGCCCCCCATGAACCGATCTCTCGTTACCGCCACAATCGCACCGGTGAAGACAACGGTGATGCTCATCTCAAGCGTTCTGTCATGGGGCGTGAAGTGGTTGTCGCCATTACCGAAGGCCGACTCGACTTCGGTCCCTGGGAGCAGATATTTTACGGTGAGTTTGACGGGTGTCGTCGCAAACGCGTTCTGGTGAAGATCGTTGGTGCATGAAACGGTGTTTTGTGTTCCTTGATTCTGCTTGCTGATTTGGTATAATGACAATATCCGTTGTCAGCGGAGCCGAGGAGATATGTCATGAACGGACACATTATTCTTGGCCTTTTTGCCCTTTATGTCGCATGCGTCTCGCTTGGTATGGTAATGACCGGCAGGCAGGATGAGCTGTTTCTACGCTTGCGGCGCTTTTGGGGCAGGCGTATCGGCCATTCCCTTTATTTCCTCCTCAACGTCGCGACCCCTTTAATCATTTGCGTCCTTTCCCTTGGTTGGGGGGTCAGAAACTACGATACCGCTGTGACTGTCGCAGCTCTTAACGAACCCGCCCAGTTGCGGCTCACTGTCAAACCACTCCCGGAAGAGTACAATCCTTTTCTTGCTCCAGCCCATATTGAGCCAAACGGAATCATTTATGGTGCGTAGTCCCTTGGCTCGTCGATTAACGTCCTTCCCCCTCCCTCTAGTTTAATCTCTGAGTTGACAATGCAGCAGTTGGCTGCTGCTAGAGGTCGATGAAGAGGGAAAAAGGTCAGAACCTGCGAATCGTCAGTGTTCCCTGCCTTAACTGTTTTTCCAGCCAGACCACGATGGCCTGGCGCCACAAGGATCTGGTGAGAGGAACCAGGCAGCTGAACCCGAGCAGGTCGGTGCAAAAGCCCGGAGTCAACAGCAATAATCCGCCGACAAAAATGATCATCCCGTCGATCATTGAGCCGGCCGGCATCTGTCCCTGCGCAGTTTGAGCCTGAATCTTTTTCAGGGTGTCGATACCCTGGGTACGTGCCAGCCAGGCACCGGCTATTCCGGTAGCGATAATCAGCAGAACGGTCTGTGCGGTGCCGAGAACGCGGCCGACTTCGATGAGCAGGAAGAGTTCGAAAACCGGGACCAGTGTGAAGATTACGAGAAGTTTTACAAACATAGACCTTATTTCCGGACGAAATCTGGAGACAAACCGATTTGGTCCTTATTTATCGTATAGGATTGTATACAATATTTGGTAACTAATTGATATATTGTGGTTTTATGTCTTGCATAAAAAATGGTCAGTTTGTTGAAATGGCCAGATATTGTTTGGGATAGCGACCTTTTCACATGGTTTTCAACGAGTTATTCACAGAAAATGTGGAAAAGGCCACAAGGTGTGAAAAGACCGAGTTTTTTTTCGAAAAGACCTTTAATTTACGAAAATCGTCAGCGCGTCTTGTCAGAATGGTTCGTCTCCGGCAAGGGGGTTTTTCCAATTCGGGAGGTGACTCTTCTGAGCGCGGATTCTGAATCGACACCTGCATTGTCGGCAGCAATGATCAGCCTCAGCAAGGCCAACCCGATCGCATCCTCCTGGAGGCCGATTTCTTCCTTTCTCTTTTCCGGTCGAGCCTCGCTATTAATCTGTTTTAGATGTATATCCAGTCCGGCCTTGGTTAGTTTCTGGACCAGTTTCTGGGCCCTCTGCAGTGCCGGTAGCTGCTTGGGCAGCAGACAGGAGAAGGTCTTTGGCTGCTGCTCACCTTTTATTTCACCTTTTTTGATCTGCTCCCATTGACGGTCGAGATCTTCTGCTGTGGTCACCATCCCCCGTCGATCACCGAAAACATGAGGGTGTCTCCTCAGTAGTTTAGCATGGATCGATTGGGCAATCTCGGTAAACCCAAATTGACCGTACTCGGTATAGATTTGCGCCAGGAAGACCACCTGCAAAAGCAAATCTCCCAGTTCGGCAAGGACTTGGTCGTCATCGCCGGATTCAATGGCGTCGATCAGTTCACAGGCTTCTTCCAGAATATAGGGAGTCAGGCTCAGCGGGGTCTGCTGTGCATCCCAGGGACAACCGGCAGGAGAGCGAAGGGTTGCCATGGTCTCAAGAAGATCATTTAAGGCTTTAGCGTGTTTTGAAATTGTCATGGAAACGGCTCCGATACGTTTCGAACACTTCTATCGCAGACCAATGATCAATGCAAGGCACAGCAGATTTTGTTGATGGTTCCGCAGCACCAAGGGCTGTCATACATCCTGTGTCTTTCTCTCTGGAGAAGATGCACATAAAATGGACCGAACAGGTGTCCCGGATTTTTGTAAGAGGATGGAACTTTTCGTTCTTTACAATCCCTGGTGTTTTCGATACTTTTTGACGTTCTGTAAAAACAACTAGAAACCGGTGTCATAAACAATAATGAAACAGGAAAACATTCGTAATTTCTCGATCATCGCCCACATCGACCATGGCAAGTCGACTCTCGCCGATCGGCTCCTAGAGACGACCGGAGCGTTGACTGAGCGGGAGCGGACCGACCAGTTCCTCGATAAGATGGAGCTGGAACGAGAGCGGGGCATCACCATCAAAGCACAGGCTGTGCGCCTCAACTACCGCGCCGAGGATGGTCAGGACTATGTTCTGAACCTGATCGATACGCCGGGTCACGTCGATTTCAGTTATGAAGTCAGTCGTTCCCTGGCGGCCTGCGAGGGGGCGTTGCTGGTGGTCGATGCCTCCCAGGGAGTTGAGGCCCAGACTCTGGCCAATGTCTACCTGGCTATCGACCAGAACCTGGAAGTGGTCCCGGTCCTCAACAAGATCGATCTGCCGAGCGCTGATCCGGAAGGCGTTCGTGCCGAGATCGAAGATATCATCGGTCTCGATGCCGGTGACGCGGTGGCAGCCAGTGCCAAGGCTGGGATTGGCATTCGCGAAACCCTCGAAGCGGTGATTCGCAAGATGCCACCGCCGCCTGGAGATCGCCAGGCTCCTCTCAAAGCCCTGATCTTCGATTCCTGGTACGACTCCTATCAGGGAGTCATTACCCTGGTGCGGGTCAAGGAGGGCACCCTGCGCAAGGGGGACCGGGTGCGGTTGATGGCGACCCGTCGTTGCTATGAGATCCAGAAAATAGGCGCCTTTTCCCCACACCCTGTCGAACTGCCGGAACTGTCCGCCGGAGATGTCGGTTTCGTAATCGCCAACATCAAGGAGATTCACGACGCCAAGGTCGGCGACACCATCACCCACGAAAAACTTGGTGCAGAGGTCGCGCTCCCCGGTTTTCAGGAAGTCAAGCCGATGGTCTTTTCCGGTCTTTACCCGGTCGACTCCGGTGACTACGATGACCTGCGCGACGCCATGGAGAAGTTGCGTCTCAATGACAGCTCCTTCTCCTTCGAACCGGAAAACTCCATGGCTTTGGGTTTCGGTTTTCGCTGCGGATTTCTCGGTCTTCTGCATATGGAGATTCTCCAGGAAC
>PKTY01000268.1 GCA_002869725.1 Desulfuromonas sp.
ACGCCGAAGCAAAAAAAGTGTTCGAGCTGCTGGCCCGCGAAGAGCGAGAGCATGCCGAGTGGTTCTACAATGTCTACAAGGGGGACCCTATCGATTTCGAGGCGTTCATCAATGCCCCCCCCGCCGCCGATTCCGAATGGATTGCCGACTTGAATACAATCAAGGAAGCTGATTTCAACGAGCGCAAGGCGATGGAGATGGCCCTGGCCAAGGAACGCCAGCTTGCCGATAAACTGCGTGCCTTGTCGGAACGGATTGAGGACGAGGAGGTTCGCAAGGTTTTCGAGCAGAACGCCAAGTCGACCGATCATCATTTCCAGCTGATCGAATCGGAGTTCGCCCGCCTGATGGGGATGGTTCACGAAACCGACATCGACACCTTCGTGCGCGAATAACTTTTATTGACCAACAGACGGAAAGCGACAACGGGAGCCCTTTGAGGCTCCCGTTGTTATTTAAGGGTATGGCCTTTTCAGCGGTTGCCCTGGTCTGTGCAACGGACAGTCTGGTTGGCGTGTGAGGGTGGCAGACCGAACAGGCCGCGCAGGTCCTCCAGCACCAGGTAGAGTGCGGGAATCAGCAACAGGGTGATACCGGTTGCGAACAGGATGCCGAAAGCGAGACTGATGGCCATCGGGATAAGGAACTGCGCCTGCACGCTGGTTTCGAGAATCATCGGCATCAGCCCGAAGAAGGTGGTCAGCGAGGTGAGCATGATCGGCCGGAAGCGCCGTGCTCCAGCTTCCTGGACGGCCGCGGCCAGAGGGGTGCCCCGCTGCCTGGCCCGGTTGACGTAGTCGATCAGCAGCAAGGAGTCATTGATCACCACCCCGGTCAGGGCGACGATGCCGAACAGGCTGAGCATGCTCAGGTCGAAGCCCATGATCAGATGGCCGAGGATTGCCCCGACGATGCCGAAGGGGATTGCCACCATGATCAGCGTCGGTTGAGAGTAGCTGCGGAACGAGACTGCCAGCAGCGCGAAGATCACGAACAAGATGAACAGGAACCCAACCTTCATGCTCTGCAGCGATTCACGGCGATTGCGATCTTCTCCCTCCAGGTCGTAGCTCAAGCCCGGGTAGTCGTGGACCAGCGCCGGTAGCACGGTCTGTTTCATCTCGGCCAGAATCTCTTCGGTATTTGAGACCTTGTCGTCGACGGTGGCGGTGACATTGATGACCCGCTTGCGGTCGGTGCGGTTGATGGTGCTGAATCCGGCGCCCTCCTGCAGGGTGGCCGCCCGGTTGAGGGGGATTTCGCCACCGTCGGGCAGGCGGATCCGCATCTGCTCAAGATCCCAGAGGTGGCGGCGTTGCTGTTCCGGGTAGCGGACCATGACCTTGACTTCGTTGCGCCCGCGCTGCAAGCGCAAGGCTTCCGAACCGTAAAAGGCTCCACGCAGCTGGCGGCCGAGTTCCTGCTCGCTGATGCCGAGAGTTCGTGCTTCCGGTTTGAGACGCACTTTGATCTCGCGCTTGCCGAGGGAGAAGTTGTCGCTGATGTCGCCGGTGCCGGGATAGCCGGCAATCATCTCCTTGAGTCGCTCTGCGGCCTGACTCAACACGGTGAAATCCTTATGAGCCAACTGGACGTCGATGTTGGCGCCGAGATGGATCAGGTTGGAGCTGAAACTGATCGCCTCCACCCCCGGGATTTCACCGATCTTTTCTCGCCAACGGCTGCTGATGTTGGTGGCGGAAACCTGCCGTTGTTCACTCGGGGTCAGAAACATGAGGATGTTGGCCAGGTTGCTGCCACTACTGGTGAAGGCCCCTCCTGGGCCGAAGTCGACATATTTGCCACCGACCAGGGCGTAGACATGCTTCATCAGCGGGGCCTGGGAATCGTTCTCCAGATCATCGATGAGCTGCTGTCCACTGCTCACGATCCGGTCGGCAACCTCCTTGGTGCGGGTGACGGGAGTTCCGGGGGCCATCTCCAGATTGACCTGGATGTTGTCGCCGTCGACCACCGGCATAAAGCGAAACTTGACGATTCCCCCGCCGATCAGCCCGGCTCCAGAGATCAGCAGGATGGCGATGGCGCTGGCGAGCGTGGCGTAGCGGTAGCGCAGGCAGAGACTCAGCAGTCGTTGATAGGGTCCGTTGATAAATCGCTGTAGGGTCTCACCGAAGCGGCGGCGCAGCCGGTCGATGCGACCGAGCAGTGAATCGGAGGCAGGACGAGGTTTGCCGATCGCCAGGTGTGCCGGCAGGATGAACAGGGACTCGACCAGTGACACCAGCAGAATGGTGATGACAATGACCGGAATGACCAGAATGAATTTCCCCATGATGCCGTCGGTAAAGAGCAGCGGCACAAAAGCAGTCACCGAGGTCAGGATGGCGAAGATCACCGGCTGCGAGACCTCGATGGCCCCGTCCTTGGCTGCCTGTAAATAGGGTTTACCGAGCTGGCGGTGTTCGTAGATGTTCTCCCCGACCACAATGGCGTCGTCGACCACGATGCCCAGAGCCATAATAAAGGCGAACAGCGAGATCATGTTGATCGAGACCCCGGCCAGAGGCATGAACAGCAGGGCTCCGAAGAAGGCGATGGGGATGCCGAGCATGACCCACAGAGCCAGGCGGATCTCCAGGAACAGGCCGAGGGTGAGAAAAACCAGAACCAGGCCGATGCAGGCATTTTTGATCAGCAGCTGCTTGCGGCTCTCGAACAGTTCAGACGAGTCATTGAGAATCGCGACCTTGACCGAGGCAGGGAGTTGCCGGCTCTTTTCGGCCAAATATTGTTTGACGGCTTCGGAGATCTCGGTCGGTTTCTGGTTGCCGACCCGGAACACCTTGACCATGGCTGCCGGCTGGCCATCTGCTGTCCCCGACTGGTCGGTTTCGGCGAAGCCGTCGATAATCGTTGCGACATCGCGCAGTTTGAGCTCTGCTCCCCCAGCAGTGGACAGCAAAATGATCTCACTGTATTCATCGCCGGTATAGCGGCGTTCCTTGGTGCGGACTAGAATTTCGCCCCGGTTGGTTTTGATGGTTCCGCCCGGCAGGTCGAGGGAGGCGCGGCTGATGCGCTGGGCAACTTGGTCGAAGGTCAGGCCGAAGCTGCGCAACCTGCTCTCGTCGATCTCAATCGCGATTTCATAAGGGCGCACCCCGCTGACATCGACCTGGGTGATGGTCTCGATCAGCAGCAGTTCATCACGAACCTGTTCGGCCAGTTCGCGCAGGCTGCGCTCTGGAAGCTCTCCGAAAACGATAATCGAGAGGACCTCGCGCCGGTTGAGCATCTTACTGACCACTGGCTTTTCAGTATCACGGGGGAAGGTGGTGATGCGGTCAACCTCGCTCTTGATCTCCTGCAAAACCAGGTCAACATCCGCCTCGTTGGTCACTTCGGCGACCACGCTCCCGTATCCTTCGGCGGCGGTCGATTTGAGCTGTTTGATACCATCGACGCTGGTCAGATTTTCCTCGATTTTGAGGATTACCCCTTCCTCAACTTCCTCAGGGCCAGCCCCCGGATAGGCGACACTGATCATGACCCGGTCGAGATTGATCTCCGGGAACACCTCCTGTTTGACCGTGAAGCCGAGAATCAGGCCGCCAACGATGAAGACCAGCATCAGCAGGTTGGCGGCCACATGGTTCTCGGTCATCCAGCGAATCGCACTGTTCATAGGCCGGCCTCAGTGGCGCGTGGGCGCAACAGCATGCCGTCAGCGGCTCCGGACAGACCGGTGACAACCACACGTTCTCCATCGTTCAGACCGGCAGCGATCAGCACCACATCACGCTCGCGGCGGGCAATCTCAACTTTGCGGATCTGCAGCCTGTTGTCGCTGTCGACAAGCCACAGGGTGTCGGAGTCGCGCAGGGTGCTGCGTGGCAGAGCGATGACCTGTTCGATGGGATTGCCGTGGAGCAGGACATCGACAAACATCCCCGGAGCCAGTTGGGCATGGACTGAACTGCCCTCGCCCAACGGGTTGTCGATGGCGACGATCACGCTGGCCATGCGGGTGCGCGGATCGATATCGCCGAGCCGCCGCACAACCTTTCCCTGCCATGTCGAAGAATGCCCGCTAAGCTGCAGCTGGATGGTCGCCGGTGAGCCCTGGGTCAACTTGCCAGGACCAGGGATCTGCAGCCAGCTTAACTCCTCCAACGGTAGAGGGACCACGACCTCAAAGGTGTCGGTTCCGGTCAGGATCGCATAGCGAGTGCCGGCGCGCAGGTACTGGCCAAGACCAACCTGTTCTTCACTCACATAGCAATTGAAGGGCGCTCTGAGTTCAGTCCTTGCCAGGTCGAGTTCCGCTTGCCTGACCCCGGCCCGGGCTGCGGCCATCCCCGCCTTGGCACTGGTGAGTTGAGGTTCGAACAGGACCAATGGGTTGACGTCTGCGGATTCTTGAGGTTTCAGCTGCTGCCATTCCTGACGGGCGATTTCGGCCTGACCGGCAATCTTCAGTTGCTCGAGATCGGCGGCTGCCAGGCTGGCGCGCGCCCGTTCGAGGGCCAGTTGGTAATCGACCGCTTCGATGCGAAACAGCAGCTCTCCCTGTGAGAATCTCTCTCCCGAGACCATCTTTGGTGAAATCCACGCAATACGGCCGCTCACCTGAGGGGTTACGTCGCTGTGGTAGCGGGCCTGAACGGTGCCGGATGCCCTGACATTGACCGGCCATGATTCGCTCTTAACCGTTCGGACCTCGACCAACGGTCCGGCAAAGGCCTGTTCCTCAGCGTGAGGAGTCTGACGTGTTTTGAGCATGACGATGGTCAGGGCCAGCCCGATCAGCAGGATCAGTACCGGTAGCCCCATCTTCAGCAACACTTCTCGCTTACTCATCTTTTTGGTCTCCAGGTGACGCCGCAAGGCGTCGCTAAATCTCTGTTACCATCCAGTTGCCCCCCAAGGCTCTGGCCAGACTGATGCGGTGGGAAATCAACTGGCGCCGGGCGGCCAACAGATGGCTCTGGGTATCGTAGTGAGCGCGTTGTGCGGTGAGTACCGGCAGATAATCGCTCAATCCCTGCAGGTAGTTCTGCCAAGCCAGGCGCATGGTTGCGGCCGTGGCAGTCTCGGTCTCTTCGAGAGACCGAATCCGCAGATTGCTGGCCTGGTGATTGGCCAGACCGTCCTCAACCTCACGGAAAGCGTTGAGAACCGCCAAGCGGTAGGCAGCGACGGCTTCGCGCAGTACGGCCTGGTTTCGCTCGACTTCGGCCTGGCGACGCCCGGCATCAAAAATCGGCAGGGTCAGGCCGGACACCAGTGACCAGAAGTCTCCGCTCAATACTCCGCTGGCGAGCTCCTGGCGGCTTCTTCCATAGGTTGCCAGCAGGTTGATGCTTGGGAAGCGGTCGGCGATCGCTGCCGCGACATTCTGGTCGGCCGCAGCAATACGGGCCATAGCCGTCTGCAGGTCAGGTCGCTGCTCAAGCAGTTGTGACGGCAAGCCGACCGGGAAGCTTGTCTCAAGCGCCGGCAGGGTTGCCAGCTTTCCGGTGCTGGTGCGGTCCGGGTAGCGGCCGATCAATACGGCCATGGCGTGTTCGGCGTTGGCGAGGCCGGCCTCGAACAGTTCACGTCCGGCACGGGCGTTCTGCAGGCTCTGACGGGCCTGGTAGACATCGATGGCAGGACGCACGCCGAGTCGATAGCGATGTTCAACCCGGTTCTGAGTCTCTGAAAACGATGCGATGGTCTGATCGACCAGCCTTATCTGGGCCCTTTGTTCAACGGCAAGATAGTAGAGGTCGATCAGCTGTGAGACCAGCCCTAGGGTCAACGTCTGCAGCTCTGCAAAGTTTGCTTGGGTTGAATGCTCGGCGGCCTTGCTGCGGGCCGCCAGTTTTCCCCACAGGTCGATCTCGAAGGCTGCGGCGACGGCGAGTTGCCGGGTATCCCCTGTGGAGGGCCCGGTTGCTCCAGGTTGTCTGCTGCGCCCGGCTTCGCCACTGAGGGTCAGGCTTGGCCATTGCCCGGCCCCAGCTTGACGGGCGGTTGCTCGTGCCTGCTCAAGGCGCGCCAGCCCCTGCTCGAGAGAGAGGTTCTCTGCCAGCAATACCTCGATCAGCCGATTCAGTTGCGGGTCGGCAAAATCCTGCCACCAGGGTGCGCTGTGTTGCTGCTCTCCGGCACTCCCTTGCCAGCGGCTGAACTTGGCCGGCAGGTCCGGAGGTGGCTGAACCGGTTCGGGCTGATGCAGGCTGCATCCCCAGACCAGCGAAGTGACAAGCAGCACCGACGTTAAGCGGATCATGATTGGCGAACTCCCGTACATGTGCGACCGTCTTTCATCACGAGCTGGCCAGCATGGTGAGCGGGTAAAGGTCGGTGATCAGTGCCGGATAAGTCATAATTGCTGCTCCTCGGAAGAGTCGACTGCCCTCAATAATGCCAGTCCGGGAGGGAGCTGTCCAATCCTGCCCTGTTCTTTTAATCGTAATTAAAGTATCCTCGCTAAAAATTCTAGTAAGGAGCGAGAAGACATGATTACCCGCATCGTTATTGTCGCCCTGATTGCCGGGCTGGGTTACCTGAACTATACCAACCCGAGCGAAGCCGAGCACAAGCAAGCGATCCTTGCTGAACTTGAACAGGGCGGCTGGCTCGTTCCCGAACAGATGCAGGAAGCCTTGTGGAGAAAAGTCGATTACTCCAATTTCATGGTCTGTTCTTTCGTCAAGGCCACCAATATTGACAGTAATGTGATTTCTACCGGCTACCTTGAAAAAGTGAAGGTGGTTAATCAGGAATGGGTGGAATCAGCCACCAAGGATCTGCAGAAGCGCATGGCGTATTGATACTGCGCCCAGCCCAGCAAAAGGCTTTTCCCCATGTTGACGCTATGGCCCAGCTTCTCAGTTCACAGTCGCTCACTCAACTCACAGCATGTCTCTTAGAGAGTTCTACAACACGCTAAGCAAGGCCGACCTTCGCGTCATGACCCGGCCGGTGGTTATCAGTCTGCTGGTCGGCCTGGTGACCGGTTGTGCTGCGGTGCTGTTTTACTTTGCCGCCAATAGCGTTGAGCATCTGTTCCTCGACCAGCTGGCTGGGTTTCATCCCCCCGGAGAAGGCGCCGAGGCGGTCTTCGCCCTTGGCGAACAGCAGATCGACTCTCTAGTCATGGAGCACCGCTGGTTTCTCTGCCTGATCCCGGTGATCGGTGGACTGGTCTCCGGTTTTCTGGTGTTCAAATTTGCACCGGAGGCCGAGGGACACGGCACCGATGCGGCCATCGACGCATTTCACAACAAGGGGGGAGCGATTCGGGGTCGGGTTCCGATCATCAAGGGTCTGGCTTCGATTGCCACCATCGGCACCGGCGGTTCAGCCGGCCGCGAGGGGCCGATTGCCCAGATCGGGGCCGGGTTTGCCTCGTTTATCGCTACGCGCCTCAAACTCAGCCATGCCGATCGCCGGATCCTGATGCTGGCCGGGATGGCCGGAGGAATCGGCGCCACCTTCCGCGCTCCTCTGGGAGGAGCCCTGTTTGCTGTTGAAGTCCTCTACAGGGATCCTGACTTTGAGCACGAAGGCTTGATCCCGGCGATTATCTCGTCGATCACCGCCTTCTCCCTGTTCGGGGCGACAACGGGTTGGCGACCGCTGCTGGCGACTCCGCATTTCAGGTTCGAGCACCCCCGCGAACTGATCGTCTACCTGGTCCTCGGTCTCTGTTGCGCCGGGCTCGGCAAGATCTATGTCGACTGCTTCTACAAAACCCAGGATCTGTTTCGCAAATGGGACTTTCCGACCATGCTCAAGCCGGCGGTCGGCGGTTTTCTGCTTGGGCTGCTGGCGTTGGTGATCCCCCAGGTGTTGGGCTCTGGTTATGGTATGGTCCAGGCGGCGCTCTACGGAAAAGTCGCTCTCTGGGTGATGCTTGCTGTCGCCCTTGGCAAGATCGTCGCCACCTCTCTGACCATCTCTTCCGGAGGATCTGGTGGCGTCTTTGCGCCGAGCCTGGTGATCGGTGCCATGCTCGGTGGTGCGGTCGGCGCTTCAGCCGAAGCCCTGTTTCCGGCCATGGTCAACGATCCCAGAGCCTATGTGTTGATCGGCATGGCCGGGTTCTTTGCGGGAGTCTCCAAGACCCCGATCGCCACCCTGATCATGGTCAGCGAACTGACCGGAAACTATGGCCTGCTCGCTCCATTGATGCTGGTCTGTGTGGTAGCGATGATCGTCTTTCCGCGCAACAGCATCTATCAAAAGCAGGTTAAGAACCGGCTTGATTCCCCGGCCCACCTCAGCGAGTTTGTGGTCGATGTCCTTGAAGGGGTCAAGGTCGCCGATCTGAGTGACCAGGGACGGCGACCGACCCTGATTCCGCAGCACCTCCCCCTGCCGCAGATTCTCGAACGGATTGCCAGCGCCGAGGGGGCCTATTACCCGGTGGTCGATGAGAATCGCAAGATGACGGGAATTTTCTCGATCAACGACATCCGTCGCATCCTGGCAGAGGATCTTCCCCCGAGCTTGGTTCTCGCCGGCGATATTGCAACCTCTTATGTGGTGACCGCCATCCCCGACGAATCTTTGACCGATGTCATGCGCAAGCTCTCCAGTCGTGGGCTGGAAGAGATCCCGGTGGTCAGCCCGGATGATCCTTCACGGGTTCTTTTCATGCTGACGCGCCGGGTTGTCCTGGCCCGTTATGCCAGTGAACTGGAGCTGAAGAAGGAGGAGTACGCGGCTGAGTGAAAGGCGGTCGATTGCAAGGGGAAGATACACTCTGGTCGGGAATGATGAGTCTTTTACGCCTATCCACCATTCAAGACAGGCTTGCCGGGCACCAGCCCAGGATTCTTCCGGTCGATCGTCGCCATGCTGCGGTTGCCATGGTGTTTCGGGAGGAAAAGGGTTCGCCGCAACTTCTTTTCATCCGTCGTGCGCAAAGAGCAGGGGACCCATGGTCAGGTGATATCGCCTTTCCCGGCGGGCGCCTCGATTCCGAACAGGAACACCCGCGAAAGGCTGCAGAGCGGGAGACTCTGGAAGAACTCGGCCTCGACCTGGATCGGGCAGAGTACTTTGGTCGCCTTGACGATCTTTGCGGGGCTACCCTTCCGGTTCTGGTCTCCTGTTTTGCCTATCACCTCCCCGATACCCACCCCCTGCAGCTCAACCATGAAGTCGCAGCAGCTTTCTGGTTTGACCTTGTCGGACTGCTCGACCCGCAGCGTCATCACCTGGCTTGTTTCCATGACAACGGTCGTCGTATCACCCATCCTGCCGTCGATCTGCTTGGCCGCGAACAGGCGGTTCTGTGGGGGATCACTTATCGGCTGGTGAGAAGTTTTTACCAGCTGTTCGATATACCCTTCGGCAGCGAACCGGTTCTCGTCGATGCCAGACCCTGAGACGCACCCTTTATTGATGGGGCGCACTGGCTTGCCAGAGCAGGGTTGTCGGTTAAACTTGCAGATAACGAATTCCAGACTGCAGGGAGTGCCTTATGACGTCACGCCGTTTCCGAAGAGTTCCCTTTGTCGCCGAGGTCGAAGTCTCACAAGGTTTGCAGTGCTGGACGGGAATTTTGGCCGATATTGCGCTAAAGGGTGCTTTGGTCGAAATGTCCGGTGAGTTCCCGGGGGAGTCAGGGGCAGAATACCACATGGGGATCGGTCTCCCCGGATCCGGGGTGACCCTCGAATTTCAGGCGCGGCTGGTTCACGCCGAGCCGGGCCACTTCGGCTTCAAGTTCCTGAGCGAAGACATCACCACCCTCACGCATCTGCGCAAGCTGATCGAACTGAACACCGGCGACAGCGAAGCCACGCGCAGTGAGCTGAGCGTGTGGCTGCAGGGCTGAGCCCTTTCAGGGAGTAAGGCTGCCGAGCCAGCGTGCCAGGTTTGAAGCCAGTTGCCGGTTGTCGCTATCCAGGAAGCGGTTCTGGAAGATGGCGTCGTCGCCGAAAACAGCAAACCTGCCGTCACCGAGCTCCCCGGCGACCAAAACCGCAAAGGTTTGAGCCACATCCCCCTTGCTCAAACGATTGTCTCGATCGAGGTCAACCCAGCTGTGATCGGTGGTTCGGGCCAGGTCTCTGGCGTATCCTGCAGTGCCACGCAGGGCCCAGCTACCATAGACCGAGAAGCCTTCGAGGTTTTCGAACAGTGAGTGAGGAGTCAGGTCGGTGACCCGGAAGTCAAGAGGATTATCGGCGACCAACTGCTTCATCTCCCGCAGGGTGCCGTTGGTAAAGTCAACCTCAAGGCGGGCGAGGAGATTACTCAGTGGAGGAGCGATGTGCAGCATGACGGCCAACCCGCCGCCGCTGGCGACGAAGGTTTGCACGGCATCGACCTCTTCGGGCCTTAAGGAGATGAACGCTCCGGAAATGACGAGGATGTCGGCTCCTTTGAGCAGTTCAGTGGTCAATGGTGCCGGCGAGGTTTGCAAGGTATAGCCGGTCCCCTTGAAAACCTCGCCTAGACCTGACAGGTCGAGAGGCCCTTCCTGGCCGACAAGAAACCGTTGGCCATGCCCTTCGTCAAAAAGGACGACCGGTTCGGCAAGGGCGCAGGTCCAGCCGGCAAGGAGCAGCATGGGGGTGGTGACAATCCATGTGAGCAGTTTTTTCATATCGAACTCCGTGGCCGGGACTCCGGCAAGTTGTCAGGTGTGTAAGTGTTCCGATCGTTTGCGGAGTCAATTTATCACATCTTTGGTCAGGATTTCCACCGTTAAAAGAGAATCATTTGCAGGGGCTTTTCGGCAGGATTTCATGAAAGAAAACAGCGGATTCAGGCCTGAACCGAAGAAAATGCGAGACCTCTCAAAAAAAATATGTTATCAATGCCGTCGGATTGCAAACCGGAACGATAGTGAGGAGGAACAGCGAAATGGGAGTCATTGACGTTCAAAAGGCGATCAAAGAAGCCATTCAGACTGAAAAGGACGCCATGGATTATTACAAGTACGGCGCAGAGCGGATGGCCGAAGATCGTGCGCGTTCGACTTTTGAGTTGCTGGCCCGCGAGGAGTATCAGCATGCGGAATCCTTCTACCAGATCTACCAGGGGACGGACATCCCCTCCTTTGAGGAGTTCATGAAGTTGCCCCCCAACACATCTTCGAGTTGGTGGCGTAACCTGCAGGGACTGCTGGTCCAGGATTTTGATGAGCGCAAGGCTCTTGAACTGGCGATCGAGCAGGAAGAAGATCTCGAAAAGGAGCTGCGTCGCCTGGCGGCGGAGATCGAAGACCCCGAGGTTGCCCGGGTCTATCTGGCCAATGCCAGCTCGACCCACCATCACCTTGAGCTGGTCGAAGAAGACTATCAAGCGATGTTCGGAATGGGCTGACTCACTCCCGCAAGGGCCAGGGTGGACATGAAGACATAGACGTTTCACTAAGGAAGGTCGCCTTCGGTTAAAGAAGGCGGCCTTTTTTGTATTGTGGGTACGCTACACGACCCACCTCAAAGAATCATCGCCTTGCAACGCGAGAGGAAACAAAGTTAATGACAAGATTATTGGTTTGTGTTAATTGGCTTGCTCGGTGTTGTTAACAGAAAGAGCAGAGATCCGTTCAATGTCTCATCTATCAAGGAGAGTAAGACATGAAAAAGGTTTTAGCGATGGTCGTTGTTTTTGGCCTGATGGCTGTGGTTCCCGCCCAGCTGTTTGCCTCGTCAATTTCCTGTTGGTTCCCGCCGGGGTGGGCGAGTAAGGCTGACCAAGCTGAGGCGATCACCAAAGCGCTCTCGGAGAAGTCGGGAATTGAGGTCAGCCCACGGATTGCCAGCAGCTATCCGGAAATCCTGACTTCGTTTGCGACCGGCGAAAACAACCTGGTCTATGTCGGATCGTTTGTGCAGTCCATCATCAAAGCCCGCGGCCTCGGAACCCCCCTGGTTCAGAGCGTAAATGGCAAGGAGCTCTACAGCGGAATCATGATTTATCCGAAGGGCCAAGACCCCGAGGCCATTCTCAAAAACAGTCCGGGCAAAATCGCCTATGCCTTAGGGGCCTCTTCCGGCGAATCGACGGCGAAGGCGGCGACCGATGGCCAGGCTTCGATCGGGACCAAAAGCCACGCTGAGTCGGTGAATGCCATCAAAGCAGGGACCGCAGCGGCAGCGGTCGTGAAAAACTGGTGGTGGCAAGCGAACCAGGCCAAATATTCGAACCTGGAGGCCTACAATATTCCATCGTGTTCGAAGGTCGGTAATCCGGATAATGTACTGACGGCCTCCCATGCCCTTCCGCAGGACGTCCAAAGTAAAATTACCGCAGCGGCTCTGCAGAGCAAAGAAGCCTTTGGTGCCAAGAGTATGCGGATCTTCCCCGAAGATACGCTGCTCTTCTCCCTGTGGCTGATGAAAAAGGGTGGAATCGACCCCGCAACCTACAGTTGGGAATAAGTTGCGGCTCCTGTCTTGTTTCGGTTGTTTGTATTAGGTCTGCGCCGTGAACGGTTGCCGAGAGCCGTAAGTATGGGGGGAGCAACATGAAGATCGTCTGTCTCTACGGCAGTCCCCGTCGGCAGGGGAACAGCGCCGAGTTGGCCCGTCGTTTTCTGGCGGCGGCCGAGGTGCACGGTGCCGAGATTTGCGAGTATCATCTTAACAATCTGACACTGCGGGGCTGCCAGGGCTGCAACCGCTGCAAGCAGGACCTCGAGACCTGCGTGCTTGAAGACGACCTGGCCCCGGTCCTTGACGCGGTTTTTGATGCTGACCTGGTGGTGTTTGCCAGTCCGGTTTATTATGGTGATGTCAGCGCTCAGCTGAAAATGTTTATCGACCGCAGCTTCTGTTACCTGCGCCCCGGCTATATCTCCCTTGACCAACCCAGCCGCCTGTCTGCTCCTAAGCCCCTGGTCTTCATTCTCACCCAGGGGCACCGCGACCCACAGGCCTTTGCCGACATTTTACCTCGATACAGTCAACTGTTTCGGTGGATCGGTTTTGCCGATGTTTATCCGCTGCGCGCTGTCGACGTCTATCATCTCGGTGACGCCAGTTGTCGCGACGAACTGCTGCGCGAAGCGGATGCCGTTGCCGAGCGTTTGGTCGCCAAATAAGGGGTCTTTTCAGGTAGAGGAGGAACGCAGCAAATTTTTTGGGAACCGGGCTGCCTTGAATCCTTGCAAAACGTTATTTTTCTGCTCTAATTTTACCGGTCTCTTTTATTGGTGGGTTGTCTGGTCCGGAATGCTGAAATGAAGGGGCAGGAGAACCCTAACCCCCTCAATCTCTGTGTGTCAAAGGAGTTGTGAAAATGGCAGAAGGTATTGTGAAGTGGTTCAATGATTCAAAAGGTTTCGGTTTTATCTCCCAGGATAACGGCTCAGACGTGTTCGTTCACTTCTCGGCGATTGCCGGGGATGGTTTCAAGAGCCTGGCCGAAGGAGAAAGGGTTAGTTTCGAAGTGCAGAACGGCCCGAAAGGATTGCAGGCAGCCGAGGTCAAGAAGATCTAGGCCTTCTCCTCCCTCTTGTCGAATCGAGCGCCCCGGCCCAATAGTCAGCCGGGGCGTTGTTCGTTTGGGGTGCCTCAGAAAGGTCAGGGTGAGCCGAGGTCCAGTATGACTCGGCACCACTTACGCACCGCGTTGATCAGCCAGAGCCGTTTGCAGCTCTGCATATCGCCGATCCTGAGGACCTGCTCCTCGATCACCCCGCGTTCCAACAGGTAGCGGCGATAGGTGCCGGGGAGCAGGCCGCTGTCAATGGGCGGGGTGAGCAGTCGACCGTCGCGTTCGACGACCAGATTGCCAATGGTGAATTCGGTCAGTTCGCCACGCTCATTACAAAGCAGAACTTCGTCGACAGTGCCTGCTTCAGCCAAGGCATCATTATAAACGTGGCGCCTGGTGGTCTTGTGATAAAGGAAGCGATCGGAGCTGTCAACCGGGGAACGGGCCAGACGAGCATGGAGGGGCGGTTGCTTTGGCGGCGTGTCCAGGGGGTGGAAACTGACGTCCACTTGCCCACTGTTGTTGAGCAGCAGACGAACCCGCTGGGCCGTGGTTGCGGTGAACGGTTCGGTCGCTTCGGCCAGTCGGCGGCGAACCCGGTCTTCGTCGTAGGGGAAGTCGAAATAGGCACAGGAATCGCGCAACCGTGAGAGATGTTCCTCGAACAGGAAGTAACCCTTGAAGGGTGACCAGCGCAGGGTTTCGATCAGGGAATAGTCGTGCCATGGCTGTTTGAGAACCAGGGCCTTAGTCATGCACTCGTGGTATTCGTCTGCGCTCTGCGAATCCCAGGTGATGCCGGCCCCGACGCCGTAGCTCGCGCTCTGCAGTTGGCGGTCGATCAGTGCGGTGCGGATGGCGACACTGAAACGGGCTGCGCCGTCGGGAGCCAGCCAACCAAAGCTGCCGGTATAGATGCGACGCGGCTCTGTTTCCAGGCGGTTGATGATCTGCATGGTGCGGGCTTTGGGGGCTCCGGTGATCGAAGCACAGGGGAACAGGGCGCAAAAGAGTTCACTCAGCGAAGCAGAGCTTGTGGCGCTGGCGGTCGAGGTCAGCTGCCAGAGGGTCGGGTACTTCTCGAGGGCGCACAGTTCTTCGACTTTAACCGAGCCCGGAGGGGCAACCCGTCCGAGGTCGTTGCGTACCATGTCGAGAATCATGATGTTCTCGGCGCGGTCTTTGACCGACTGTTGCAAGCAGTTGGCGAACAGGCGGTCCTCGACGAGGGTCCGGCCGCGTGGCGCGGTCCCCTTCATTGGGCGCATGGTCAACTGCCCACCTTGGCGCGCGAAAAACAGTTCCGGAGACGCCGAGCAGATGGCCCAGCGCCCGGCTGACAGGTAGCCGGAGGCTCCGGCCTGCTGACCATGCACCAACTGGCAGAAGAACTGCCAGGGGTCGCAGTTCAGGCTGGCTTCGAGGGGGAAGGTGAAGTTGACCTGGTAGGTCTCGCCGCAGGCAATGGCGTCATGGATCAGATTGACGGACCGTGTAAAGTCAGCTTGGGTAATGGTTGGCTGCCAATCGATGGCACTCCGGGGTTGGTGGGCCGACGGCAGCTCCACAGGCTGGCAGCTGGAAAAAAGCCCGAAGCTCAGTAGAGGGAAATCGTCTGTCGGTTTGGTTGGCAGGGCGGCATCAAAGGCTGGTGCCGCCTCGTAACTGATAAACCCGGCTGCAAAGAGTCGATCTCTGGCCACCCGCTGCTCAATGGTCTGCAGGGTCGAAAGAACCGAAGCCAGGTTGTCGACCTGGTAGACCTCGGTCGGCTCGGAAAAACGCAGCCAGCAACGTCTACCGTGGTCATAGAGGACGGCAAAGTCTGTCATCACTTGCCTGCACTAGTCGAACTGGCCAGAAAACTCTTGGAACTGGCGGCGTAGCTCTTCGAGTTCGCTGCGCAGATTGGCCACTTCAGTTTCCAGCTCCTGTAGACGTGTGGCACTTGGAGCGACTGGTGTGTAAGGTGCCGCTTCATTATCCCCTTCCGGAGGGGGCGCAAAGAGGTGGGCGACGCGCTGCTCCTTGCGCCCCGGCTGACGCGGCAGGCGCGCGACCAGTGGATCATCGCGTTCCAGCAGGCTGTCGATGCCTTGTTCGGCTTCATTCAAGTCGGCGAAAGAGCTCATGCGGTCGGCCCGGTTGCGCAGCTCGCCGACGGTCTGGGGCCCGCGCAGAAGCAGCTCGGCGAGAATCGCCATCTCCTGAGGTTCGAGTTTGAGTAGCCCTTCGAGGTTGTGGCAAAACTTGGCCGCCCGTACCCCTTCTGCGGAGCGATGGGCGAGTTGCTTGAAGCGCAGACTGTCGAGGGCCTCGAGGACGGCAGCTTCGTCAAGCGCCATCACCGGCTCACGGTTCGACTTCTGGTTGCAGGCATTGAGCAGGGCGTTGACGGTCAGCGGGTAGTAGTCCGGGGTCGCCAGCTCCTTTTCGATCAGGCAACCGAGTACTCGGCATTCGATTTCGCTCAGTTCAAAACGCATGGCGGTCGTCCTTTACGGGAAATGAAGATAGAGACGTTGGGTATCATATCGAGATGGCAGGCAAAAGCCAATCGACGAGTTGATGCCAAGCTAGACAAATCGTAGCAGGTGAAAATCTCTTGGTTATGATTAACGATTTGAGGCAGAATGTCAGTGTCGATTGGTTGATAGCATGGACTCGAACCTGCGCCTGGAATGAGGGACCTCATGGACGGATTCAAGCTGCTTTACTGGCACTGGTTGGTGTTTGGCATGCTGCTGATGCTGCTGGAACTGGTGGTACCGTCGTTTACCATCTTCTGGTTCGGCCTCGGCGGGCTGGTGGTCGGTCTGCTGCTGCTGCTGGTCGATATCAGTCTCACCTGGCAGATTTTTTTGTGGATTGTTGCGTCTTCGGGGTTTGCCCTGTTCTGGTTCAAGGTGCTCAAGCCGAAGATGACCGACCGGACCACCGCCGGCATTGCCCGCGAGGCGGTGCTCGGGGAGACGGCCATGGTCATTGGCAAGCCGAAAGGCGATCGGCGCGGTGAACTGCGCTTTGCGGTGCCGATGCTTGGTTCGGAAACCTGGAGCTTCATCTGCAGTGCCGACGTCGAAGTCGGCGAACGGGTGATCGTGCGGGAGGTTTCGGGCAACACCATGATCGTCGAGTCGATGCAGAGAGGTTCGACCAACAACGAACGGGAGGATTGAACATGGCCGGACTGGTTGTCGTCGTCATCTTTGCCATTCTGGTGATCACCACGGTGACCATGGGGGTGCGTCTGGTTCCCCAGGGGAGCAAGTGGGTGGTGCAGCGGCTTGGCAAGTATCACAAGACCCTGGCTCCGGGGATGAACATCATCATCCCCTACATCGACATCGTCGCCTACAAGGTCACCACCAAGGACCAGGTCCTCGATATCCATTCCCAGGAAGTGATCACCATGGACAATGCGGTGATTCTAGCCAATGCGGTCGCTTTCATCAACGTGGTCAGCCCGGAGAAGGCTGTCTACGGAGTCGAGTCCTACCATCTGGCGATCCAGAATCTGGTTCAGACCTCGCTGCGTTCGATCATCGGCGAGATGAGCCTCGACGATGCCCTGAGCTCCCGGGATTCCATCAAGTCCAAGCTCAAGAGTGCCATCTCCGATGATATCAGCGACTGGGGGATCACCCTCAAGACCGTCGAGATCCAGGATATCAAACCGTCGCCGACCATGCAGAAAGCGATGGAGGAGCAGGCTGCCGCCGAGCGAGGCCGCCGTGCTACGGTGACCCGGGCCGGTGGTGAGAAAGAGGCGGCGATTCTCGAGGCCGAAGGCCGTCTCGAAGCCTCCAAGCGCGATGCCCAGGCCCAGGTGGTATTGGCCGAGGCGACGCAGCGTGCCATCACCAAGGTAACCGAGGCGATAACCGACCAGGAGCTGCCGGCCATGTATCTGCTCGGCGAGAAATATATCAACGCGGTTCAGGATTTGGCCGCATCTCCGAACGCCAAGACCTTGCTGTTGCCGGCTGACCTGCAAGCGGCCCTGCGCGGGATTATTGGCGGGAAATAGCTTCGGCAGGGGGGCGCCTGTCAATAATGCTTGACTTTAGCGTTGCCGAGAGATAAGTTAACAAAACTTGTCAGGATTTTTGGTTTTGGCAAGTTTCAAGCTGTTCCAGGATCAAGATGAAGTCATCGTAACGCCCCGGACTGTTTCGGGGCGTTTTATTATGCGCCGCAAAAGCAGGCGCAGAGTCCGTCGACGATGTTTCCCCCCGCCTGCTACAGTTCCTCCCAGGACGGATTCACGATAAAGGAAGATATGGAGTTCAACACGTTTCACTTTCACCCCCTGGTTGCCGCTGGTGTAACTGCAGCCGGTTATGCCACGCCGACCCCGATCCAGAGCATGGCGATTCCCAAAGTCATGGCCGGAGACGATGTCATGGGCCTGGCCCAGACCGGGACCGGCAAGACCGCCGCTTTTGCCCTGCCGATTCTGCACCGCTTGCTCAATGGCCGCCGTGGTCAGGTTCGAGCTCTGATTGTGGCTCCGACCAGGGAGCTGGCCGAGCAGATCAACAGTTCCTTCAAGGAGTTGGGCCAGAAGACCGGACTGCGTAGTCTCGCGATCTATGGTGGCGTTGGTATCAATCCGCAGATAGCGCGACTCCGGCAAGGAGTCGAGATCGTGGTCGCCTGCCCGGGGCGTCTGCTCGATCATATCGGCCAGAAGACCATCGATCTCTCCCGGCTTGAAATGCTGGTTCTAGACGAGGCCGATCAGATGTTTGACATGGGTTTTCTGCCCGACATCCGCCGCTTGCTCAGACAGTTGCCGACCGAGCGTCAGACCCTGCTGTTCTCGGCAACCATGCCGGCTGAAATCCGGGCTCTGTCCCGGGAGGTTTTGCGGAGCCCACAGACGGTTCAGGTTGATCAACTGGCCCCGGCGGTAACGGTCAGTCACGCCCTTTACCCGGTCGAGGAAGCCGCCAAGACCGACCTGCTGCTGGCGTTGCTCAAGAATGTCGATTCGGGATCTGTGCTGGTCTTTACCCGAACCAAGCACCGGGCCAAACGGTTGGGCGAGAAACTTGGCAAGCTCGGCTACCGGTCTGCTTCACTGCAAGGGAACCTGTCGCAGAACCGTCGCCAGGAAGCCTTGGACGGTTTCCGCGCCGGGCGTTACCAGATCCTGGTCGCCACCGACATCGCAGCACGTGGCATCGATGTCAGTCAGGTCTCCCATGTCATCAACTACGACATGCCGGGAACCACCGATGCCTATATTCATCGTATCGGGCGAACCGGTCGTGCCGCGCGCAGCGGCGATGCCTATACTCTGCTGACCGGAGCCGACCAACCGATGGAACGGGCTCTGGCCAAGGTTCTCGGCCAACCGATCGAGCGCCGGGCAGTGGACGGGTTCACCTCACCGCAGCTGACTGCTTGCGCCACCCTGCCGGAGAGTGGCAGGGCATCGCGTCCGAGTCGCCAATGCCGGGGGGGTGGAAATCCTGTTGCCGCGGGTGGAGAGTCGGGGGCGGGAGCTGTCAAGTCAAAGCGTCCTCGTCGTCGCCGTAATCCGACTCGCGCTGGCCGCCCTGCCGTGGCCGCATCGGGAGCGGCGCGTTCATCCTGAAGGGTTACGCTTTTCTTGGGGGCAAAAAGGGACGTTCAGGCGTTCCAATGCCAAAAGCTGGCTGAGAGAAGCGGTGCTTTCAAGGCTCACCACCATGCCTGAGTCTCTGCCAGCCGCGGCAAAAACGTGAAGAAATCGACTGTCCCGATATCATGGCGGGGATGACGCTCAGCGTTGTCCCCGCCTTTGTTTTGGAGGTTTGTTTTTCAGCTGGGGGTGGTGCGGGAGCGGGTCAAGCAGTTCAGCACCGTCCCGGCGTCCGGTCAGCCGCAACGCCTCGCGGATATCGTTGTGGCTGGTTGACTGGTGCCAGAGCAGCAGGGCCTTCTGCAGGCGGCGTTCCTTGGGGTTGCGCGGGACATGGACCGGTTCGCCGGATAAGGGGTCGGTCCCGGTGTAATAGATGCAGGTTGCCAGAGAGCCAGGGGTCGGAGTAAATTCCTGAACCTGCTCGACCCTTAAACCGTGGCGCTTCAGAAACAGGGCGACGTCGATCATGTCGTCGAGACTGCAGCCGGGGTGGCCGCTGATAAAGTAAGGGATGACCGCCTGGCGTTTACCCTGTTGGCGATTTTGATGGCGAAAACGGTTCAGGAACGATTCGAACACTTCAGGTCCAGGTTTGCGCATGACCCGGGTAACCCGAGGGCTGGTCGATTCCGGGGCGACCTTAAGCAGTCCTCCGACGTGATGCGCAAGCAGGGCGTCGAAGTAGTCAGGCTGTTGCATGAGCAGGTCAAAACGGATTCCCGACGCTACGAACAGGTGCTTGACTTTCGGCAATTTACGCAGATCGCTCAACAGTTGAACGGACTGACGGTCGTCACAACGCAGGTTGGGGCAGGGTCGGGGGAAAAGACAGCTCGGCTTGCGACAGACAGCTTCGCTGCTCGGGTCGTTGCAGCCAAGTCCATACATGTTGGCGGTCGGCCCGCCGACATCGCTGATGTTGCCGCGAAAATCCGGGTGCTCGGTTAGGGATGCAACCTCGGCCCTGATCGAATCCGGGGAGCGTGACTGGATGGTCTTGCCCTGGTGGTGGGTTATGGCGCAAAAGGCGCAGCCACCGAAGCAGCCGCGATGGCTGGTAATGGAGAGCTTGATCTGCTCGTAGGCCGGAATCGGTTCACGATAGTCAGGGTGGGGTCGCCTGGTGAACGGCAGGGCGTAAATCCGGTCAAGTTCCGCCGTTTGTATCGGAAGAGACGGTGGGTTGACCAGCAACCAGCGCTCACCGTAGCGTTGAGCCAGCGGTTTGGCGCTAAACGGGTTGGTCTGCTCGCTGGCCAGCCGATAGGCCACTCCGAAAGCCTGCCGGTCGCTTTCAAGATCAGCATAACCGGGCAGCAAAACGGTCTCGGCCGGTGGTTGCTTGACCAGCAGCGCGCTACCGCGCAGTTCGACGATTTCGGACATCGATTCGCCATTGAGTAGTCGCTCACAGAGTGACAGTATGGCAGTTTCGGCCATGCCATAGAGCAGCAGTTCAGCCTTGCTGTCGATCAGGATCGATCGGCGCAGCCGGTCGTCCCAGTAGTCGTAGTGGGCCAGTCGGCGCAGGCTGGCTTCGATGCCGCCGATGACCACCGGCAACCCTTTGAAAGCCCCCTTGATGGCCGCAGTGTAAGCGATGGTTGCCCGGTTCGGCCGCAACCCGGATCGACCTCCTGGCGAATAGGCATCGTCGTTGCGAACCTTCTTGGCGGCCGTATAATGGTTGACCATCGAATCCATGGCCCCGGCCGTTACGGCGGCAAATAGCCGAGGTCGGCCCATGGTTTGCAGTGTCTCTCGGTCGCGCCAGTCCGGTTGGGCGAGGATGCCGACCCGCAGCCCCTCGGCCTCAAGCAGTCGGCCCAGTAGGGCGGTGCCAAACGCCGGGTGGTCGATGTAGGCATCGCCGCTGATCAATAGCACGTCGAGTTCGCTCCAGCCACGGTGGGCCATGGCTGCGCGACTAGTTGGCAGGAAGTAGTCGGCTGGATAAGAGGTGGTCAAGTGCGATCAACTTCTGTTCGGGGGGAATGTTTCTCAGCCCTGTTCGGCCTTGCGAATCAGCTCATAGACGGCTTCGGCCATCTGCTGGTAACCTTTGCTGTTGGGATGGATCTGGTCGCTCTTCAGGGCACGGTCACTGAGCAGGTCGCTGACAACCTCTGACTGGTAGGGAACCTGAAACTCTTCGGCAATCGCGCCATAGAACTCCGGCGGTTCGAGAACAAAACCGAATTGGGGGACGCCGAGCAGGATCACATCGGCCCCGTGGCCGCGAATGGTCTCAATCATTCTCCTGAGATTGTCGGCTGTTTGAGTCTGGTCCATGCGACGCAGAAAGTCGTTGCCGCCGTGGCAGAGGATCACCAGGTCGGGTTGGTGCTCAGCGAGAGCCTCTGGCAGTCGCTTGAGTCCTTCGGCGCTGATCTCTCCCGGTACGCCGGCATTGATCACCTCGTTGCCGAGCAGGTCAGCCAGAACCGATGGGTACGACTGCTCCCTGGTGGCTCCGGTCCCGTGAGTCAGGCTGTCGCCGAAGGCGAGGATCACCGTTTGCTGGTGCAGCTTGGCAATCGCCGGAGTTGAGTCGCAGCCAAGCGTAGCGAGGCAGGTCATTAGCAGCAAGATGATCAGCAGCACGGTAGACGGGCGCATGGATAAGCTCCAGGGTGTTTGGCGTATCGATCGCATGGATTTCTTATTCTGACACAACTGGTCGCGCAAGATCAAAGCCGGCTTGTTTTTGCACGGTTCCGGATCATGGCTCTGGCTATGGACGGATAATCGAGAGTCGCTTCATGCAGGAAATTCTGATCGATTACGGTTTGCCGGCCATGTTCCTGCTCGGCTTCCTGGCCGCAACCCTGCTTCCCCTCGGCAGTGAATGGCTGCTGGTCGCCCTGTTGCTCAAAGGGCTCGATCCCTTTGCTACGGTGGTGGTGGCCACAGCCGGTAATAGCCTTGGCGCACTGACCAATTATGCCATTGGCCTGTGGGGTGGCCCCTATTTGTTTCAGAAAGTGCTGCGGATTAGTTCGGCCGAACTTGAGCGGGCGGAAAAGTTGTACTCCCGCTATGGGTGCTGGTCACTGCTACTTGCCTGGCTGCCGATTGTCGGCGACCCGCTCTGCCTGGTCGGTGGAGTGCTCAAGATCGGCTGGGTGCATTTTCTGTTGATGGTGACAACGGGTAAGTTCTGTCGCTACGGGTTCGTCGCCTGGGCAGCCATTGCTATGGGTGCATCTTGAATTGAGAGCCCTCGCTGCAATCTTAAGCTTGAGCTTTTAAGCCGGACATGGCACACTCCCTCGGTGTTGGGGAGGGGCTCCCGGGGGTTGACCGCGATTATTTTCAGGGGTTTTCATGAAGCGTATTCTGATTGTCGATGACAGCCCAGTTGTCCTGGCTCAGCTGCACGACGAGTTTTGCACCGATTACGATGTTGTGACCGCTGAATCCGGGGAGGCGGCGGTTGAGATTCTCGAGGATTCGGTACGTGATGGGATCTGTTTCAGTAACGAGTTCGATCTGATCATTACCGATCTTTTGATGCCGGGGATGAACGGCTTCGAACTGTCCGATTATGTTCGCAAGAAAAACAAGGTCAACCGCTTCACTCCCGTGATTCTGATAACCACGGAAAAGATCAGCAAGGAAGAAGCGCGCAGCTACGGTTGTGCCGCCTATTTCTCCAAAGCCGATAAAAAACGGCTCGTCGCTATGACCAGAATTTTGCTCTCCGTTTGAAGACCATCCCCCTTTTTGTCAGCTCTTCTTTTGTGCCTTATTGAACAGTTCGGCAAAAGTTCCTAGTCCAGAGGCCGGAGTTTCCTGGTAGGAGGTTTCGACTGGCTCCGGGGAGGCGCTGGTTGCGGCCTGGGCCAAAGAGATCCGTTTTTCGTCGGTATCAATCTTTTCGATGACGACATCGATGTTCTGACCGAGTGTGAGCACATCCTGCGGATGTTTGATCCGCTGGTCGCCGCCGATTTTCGAGATGTGCAGCAGTCCGTCGATCCCATCCTCGAGGGTCACAAAAGCGCCGAATTTGGCCAGACGCGAAACCGTCCCGGTGCAGCGGCTGCCGACCATATAGATGGTCCCGACCTTGCTCCATGGATCGGCCTGGGTGTCGCGCAGGCTGAAGGAGAAACGGTTGTTCTCCCAGTCGAGGCGCTTGACGGCCACCTCGATCTCCTGTCCGATATTCAGCAGGTCTTCGATCTTTTCAACCCGGCCATAAGACATCTCGGAGATTGGCAGTAGTCCCTCCAGTCCGCCAATGTCGATGAAAGCGCCAAAGTCGCGGATGTTGGTGACGATCCCCTGAACCACCACCCCTTCCTTGAGAGTCTCCTTGAGCGCCTCGCGTTGTTGGCGGCGCTCTTCTTCGAGGATGTTGCGGTGGGAGACAACAATGTTACGCCCCTGTTCACCGAACTGGGTGATTTTGAAAGAGAGGGTCTGGCCGACGATCTCAGAATCGCTCTCCTGGCGACGCAGTCCAAGCTGGGAGAAGGGGCAGAACGCACGCACGTTGCCCGGCAGCTTGATTTCGAATCCCCCCTTGACCTCCTTCTCGATCCGCCCTTCAACCGGAATCTCGCTGCGCCAGGCCTCTTCCAGTTGGGCGGTCCCCGATGAGCCGCCGCCGAGACGGGTGGTGAAGCGCAGTTCGCCGTTTTTACCAGAGAGGAAGAAAACGCTGACCTTGTCGCCGACTCCGACGGTCAGCTGTCCTTCATCGTCGAGCAGTTCTTTGCTATCGAGAACTCCCTCTCCCTTTTGACCGACATCGAGGAAAAGCCATTCGTCACTGATCTGCAAAATCGTGGCTTCGGTTTTCTGGCCGCGCTTCAGGGTCGACATCCCGGACATGCTCTCTTCAAGGAGAGCCGCGAAATCCTCGTCCATAGCGGATTCTTCTTCGTCGATGCGATTTAGATCAGTTTTGGGGTCGGTCATGGTGGTTTCTCTCTTGGCAGTTTGATTTGGTAAGGTTAAAATCATAACGAAAAGAGCTTGAGGAATACAGCTGAAAATCGGTCCGATTTTTCGGGAAAGCCACTGTGGGAGGTTTGAGGTCTTTTCTGGCGACGCTTTGGCAGTTTTTTTGCAGTCTCATGGCATGAAATGCTTTTTGCGACAAGGCCTTGCGGGGTTTTAACTTAAAAGCAGTCGTTTGACGTGAAGCTGACAGAGCGTAATCTGTCAAAAAGCCAGCGCTTTTTGACAGTCGCGGGTTATTTCAGGTAGGAATAGAGGTTGAGGGTGACCTTGCTGCTGCAGGTGTTGTAAAAGCCGAGGATGTAGCTGGGAAACTTGATGTCGATATCGATCTGTCCCTGGAAGTATTTATCGGTTCGACTTACACTGGCGTTGATCTCCTCGGCCAGAGCAAGGAAACGATCCTTTTTCCAGGCCTCGACTACAGACATCTCCCGGGGCAGCATGACCACTCCTACCCGGCAGCCTTTTTGGTCAATGAGGTTTTCCGCCGTTCCGAAGATGCTGACCGTTGCCTGCCGGTAGCCGTTGGTGTCGAGGGTATAGTCGGTGAGGGGCATCTTGCTGAATGGAGTCGGTGCGATAGTTCGTCCCTCGATGCGTCCGATATGAGTGACCGGGATGGAGTTAATGTCTTGGACGACAGAGATGGGTGTGGTGTTGTCCTCACTGAGGCCTGTTGATGGTATTGTCAATGCCGCTAATATCGTCGAAAGAATAATTGAAAATTTAGAGATATCAAGGGACATGCAGTTTTTCCTCCATGGTATGAGGCAGTTCTGTGGATCATAACGTATGCAGCGATTTAGTATCGTAAAGTTGTGTCGATTTTTGAGTCAAGTTCAAATAAAGATTTCTCTTAAATAAAATGATAGAGCTGTTTTGATTTATAAGGGTAAAATTATATACTAAGGCTTGGAATTTATAAGATGAAAAAAATAGAAACAAAGCCATTTTTTTTAAAATTATCGTTTTTAGTTGTCTCTGTTTATTGTTGTTTTTTCTTGTTTACTGAGCGAGCCCAAGCTGAAATAACGGAAACTCCAGAAGACAGCGTATTGACGGGCTTTAATAACTCGGTTGGTACTTTAAGTTATTACAACTTTCTTTCTGGGAAAAATAATGAGATTGGAGACTTTTCAAACGACAATAATGTTTCTGGAAACGGAAATAAAATAAATATCGAATTTTCTGGTGGTGGAAGTTTAGGTAACTCTGTGGGCGGACTAAACAATTCTCTTTATAATACGTCTTCTTTTAATCTGGTTAACGGATCAAACAATACGTTGTTCAATTCAACGAGAGACAATATTGTTTCTGGTCATGGTAATACTGTTAACACGTCAAGTTATGAAAATTCCGTTAGCGGTAGAGACAATTCTCTTGGCGGTGGCAGCGTAGGGAATGCTGTGAGTGGGTATGGTAATTCCCTTGGCACAAACTCAACTGACAACCTAGTCTCAGGAGATGTAAATATTCTTCAGGGGAATAATGTTGGAAATGCCGTAAGCGGAGAAGACAATACTCTTGGGGTGAATGCAATTAATAACTTGGTTGGTGGTACTGGCGGTACCATTAACGGAAGCGGGAATCTGGTTTTCGGGATCGGAAGTGTCTACAACTCGGGAACAGACAGTTATGATTCGCTCGCGCCTAATGTTGTGAATGGCAGCAATAACTTGGTGTCTGGAACAGGCACTAGTGGTAACACCGTTACGGGAAACAACAATGTCGCCTCGATGGGGGCGATAGTCACAGGTGACAACAATATCGGCATGGGTAATGGCGCTGAAGCGACGGCAACCAATGCCATTGCCATCGGCAATGGGGCGACGGCGACACATGACAACTCTGTGGCTATTGGCAATGGCTCGTTGACATCGGCAACGGGAACCATTTCTGTGGGAGATGTTGGGAATGAGAGACGGATTAACAATGTGGCTGACGGATCTGGTGACTTCGATGCCGTCAATGTTAGACAGTTGGGCTTAGTCGAAGGGAAGGCCGACGCGAATGCCACAGCAATCGGTCTTGTTGATGGGAAGGCCGACGCGAATGCCACAGCAATCGGTCTTGTTGATGGGAAGGCCGACGCGAATGCCGCAGCAATCGGTCTTGTTGATGGAAAAGTCGACACGAATATCGGTGAAATCAGTGGGTTGGACACCCGTGTCGGAACTTTGGAGCAGGTTGTTGGAGGTTCGCAAAATATTAGTGATGCCGTCGATCAAGTTTGGGTCAATGAAGATGAGATCGTGCGCGTTGAGGGCAGGGTCGATGCCAATGCAGCAGGAGTTGCCTCCAACTCCAATGCGATCAATAGAGCCTGGCAGGGTGTCGCTGAAAATGCAACGCGTATCACAGAAAACAGCAACGCAATTCAAGAGAACACCGGTGTCCTCAATGAGCACGCCAAAGCGATCAACGAGCATACCGGGGCAATCAGCACCAATAGCGATGAAATTGTCGGTCTCCAGGGACGTGTCACTGACAACGAGTCGGCAATTATTGAGGTTCAAGAAGGCCTGATGACGACCGGGGCGCTGGAGGATGGCCAAGATGAGGCGGCCAATGCTTCCGGTTTAGGAAGTACTTCGTTGGGACATGGATCCTCGGCAAGATCGTTCGATACAGCTGTTGGCTACCGTGCCACCGTGACTGCCGACAACAGCGTTGCACTGGGGGCCAACTCGCTGGTCGGTGCGGAAAACAGTGTGGCTCTGGGAGCTGAAAGCCATATCACGTCAAATGCTACGGGAAGTGTGGCCTTGGGTTATGGGTCGGTCGCTGACGAAGAGAATGTCATCTCTGTTGGTTCATCAACCAACCAGCGGCGGATCACCAATGTTGCGGGTGGCGTCTATGATAGCGACGCTGTCAACGTCCAGCAACTCCAGCAGGTCGTCACAACGACGGAACAACAGTTCGATCGCATGGACCATCGGGTGAGTGAACTGAGTGACGACTCTTTCTCCGGCATCGCCTCCGTAGCGGCTCTCGCAGCGATTCCTGAACCAAGCCCTTTCAGCAAACATACCCTTGGCCTCGGTTTTGGTCATTACAAGGGAAAGAACGCCCTGGCGATCGGCTATAAATCCGACATCACCGACCGGCTGAGACTGACGACCGGGTTGTCCCACGCCGATTCCAATCTGGCCGCCAACGTTGGCCTTGGCTGGAACTGGTGACCTCTCGGACAGGGTGTGTTCTAGCTTGAAGCCACAGGACCGAAAATAGCTAGCCCTCACTCATCCATTTACGAATTTGCTGTTCTCTGGCCGGCCAATCGCCGGCCAGTCTTATTTTGAGAAAGCTCTCCAGCAGGCTGTCAAAAAGTTGCAGCCCCTCTTCGAGCAGACCCATCCGTTCGAAGAAAACGGCCTGACGCTCCATGGCAGGATCGGTCAGCTCATCCTTCTCCAGAGTGACCGGCGGGGCCTTGAAGGAAGAGAAGTGGAACAGGTCGCCTTTAAGAGCCGTTTTCCAGACCTGCTCCTGTTTTTCCAGATAGATGACCGCCTCGAGGATCTCCTTGCCATCGTGCAGGGCGGTACGCACTTCGCTGAAATCCTGCTGCGGACCACTCACCGTAACTTTTTGTTGTCCGCTTTCGCTGGTGGCCAGCAGCTGTAGTCGATCATTGATGTAGGCGACGAAACCTTCTCCGGCGAGGGCCGGACCGGGCTGGCTGACCGAAAAATCGCCAGAACCATGCAGAGTCTCATGGGTCAGCCAGAACAGGAAGTCCCGCCCGAGCCAATTGTTGGCTTCGATCAGATCGAGAACCGCCTCGCTGGTCGACCGGTTGGCCTGCCGCAACGGCTCCTCGAGAGGGCCGCTGGCGATCCGGCCGGCGCGGGCATAGGGGTGGAGAGGGGTCAACTTCAGTCCGTCAAAGGTCTGTTTGAACAGGTCGACAAAGAGCTCGATGACCTTGCCGTTGAGTGAGGCAAGAGTTACCAGCTGGTTGCGGGTGTCCCAGACCACGTCGCAGACCGCAGGGACCGGCAGGGTTCTGGCCAACAGCATGCCGCGCACCGCATCGGCCAGGTCTTCGCGCTTCTGCTTGGGAACTCGCCTCAGGTCGGGATGAGCGGCCAGAAACTCCTGTTCGGCCCGTTTTCTATAGGCTTTGACCATGGTGGCCGGCAGCTTGCGCTGGTCGCGGCGTAGCGAGAAGGCCAGGTAGTGATCGTATTGGAAAGTGTGTGGTCCTGCGAAGTCGCTCAGCTCGGGGTCGTCGATCTGCACCCAGCCGATTGACTGCTCCTCGCAACCCTCCTCGATGGAGCGGAAGCCTTGGCGTGCCAAACTGGTGGCTGCCCACTCTGGAAGGTCTTTCGGCGGGGTGCCGACGATGCAAAACTGACAGATGCTGACCGAGTTGCTGAAAATACCCATGAACGTCTCCTTGAAGTCGTGGCGTTGCCAGGGGTTCAGGTGATACACGCTTTGCCCGGCGAGGGCAAGGGCTTTGTCAGGCAATGCATGTTCCGTTGACTTGCCAGGTGCACAGGTCAGTTTGTCTTGTGCCTGAGGCTCAGCTGTTATAAACATTAGGGTGGGCGGTGCATCGTTCGCCGCATACAGAAATCAATAATCTGAAGGCGGGATTATCCCGACGCAAATTTTCGCTGGGAGGTAAAGATGCAGGATTGGGGACAAGGGCCATCAGCCGATGACCTTGAGAAAAAAGTCATCGAGATCAGAGACCAGTTCAAAAACAAGCTGGGGCCGGTCAAGGGAGTGGTGCCTCTGCTGGTTGTGGTGGTGCTGCTGGTGATCGGTGCCTACAGCAGTTTCTACAAGGTCGATACTGAAGAGACCGGTGTGGTGCTGCGCTTTGGCAAGTTCGCCAGTTTCTCGGAGTCGGGTCTGCACTTCAAGATCCCCTTCGGGGTCGATCAGGTCTACCTGGTGCAGACCGGTCGGGTTCTCAAGGAAGAGTTCGGTTTCCGCACTGTCCAGCCGGGCGTTCGTTCGAGCTACACCAAAAAAGGGCTGGAGGAGGAATCGTTGACTTTGACAGGAGACCTCAATGTCAGCGATGTGGAGTGGATCGTCCAGTTCCAGATTGCCGACCCCTTCAAGTTCATCTTCCGTATCAAAGATCCGGTCGAGACGATCCGCGACATCTGCGAGGCGATGGTGCGCAAGGCGATCGGCAATGCAAATGTCACCGAAGTACTCACCACCGAACGGGCGCAACTCGCCTCAGACATCGAGGCCGATCTGCAAAATACGCTCAACGATTATGATATCGGCGTGCGGATTGTGACCGTCAAGTTCCAGGATGTGACCCCCCCTGATCCGGTCAAAGCCGCTTTCAACGAGGTTAACGAGTCGGAACAGCAGAAGGAGAGTTTGATCTTCCAGGCCCGAGAGCAGTTCAATCGTGAAGTGCCTCGTGCCCGCGGTGAGGCCAAGAAAGCTCTGCAAGAGGCTGAAGGTTACGCGGTTGAGCGGATCAACAAGGCGCGCGGTGAAACCAACAGGTTTTTGGCGCTGCTGGCCGAGTACCGCAAAGCACCGGAGGTGACCCGCAAGCGGATTCACATCGAAACCCTCGAAGAAATTCTTCCCCGTCTTGAAGAGACCTACATCATGGATGATGCTGGCCAGAGCCTGCTGCCGCTGCTGCCGCTACGCAAATCGACGCAAGGAGGTGCCCAGTGAAAAAGCCGTTACTGATCATTCTGGTATTCGTGGCGCTGCTGGTCCTGCGTGAGGGTCTGTATGTGGTGAACGAAGCCGAACAGGCAATCGTTACCCAGTTCGGCAAGCCGGTCGGTGATGTCATCAAGCCGGGCCTGCATTTCAAGCTGCCGTTTGTGCAGAACGTCAATCGCTTTGAACAAAGGATTCTCAAGTGGGACGGCGACCCTAACCAGATCCCGACCAAGGACAAGAAGTTCATCTGGGTCGACACTACGGCTCGCTGGCGGATCGTCGATCCACTGTTGTTCTACAAAACAGTGGCCACTGAACGCGGTGCCCAGAGCCGTCTTGACGATATCATCGACTCGGTGGTGCGCGATGCTGTCTCAGGTCGTCTGCTGGTCGAACTGGTACGCGGCAGTGACTACAAGGCTCAGGAAGGGAATATCGAGCGTTTCGAGGTGGAAGGGGTGGAGATAGCCAAGGAAGATCTGGTCGGTCGCGACGAGATCCTGTCGGGACTTCTTGAGAAAGCCCGGGCCAGTACCCCCGAATACGGGATCGAGCTGATCGATGTACAGATCAAACGGATCAACTATGTTGAGCAGGTGCGCACCCGGGTTTACGAGAGGATGATTAACGAGCGCAAGAAAGTCGCAGCCCAATACCGTTCCGAGGGAGAAGGAGAGAAGGCCGAAATTCTCGGACAGATGGAGAAGGAGCTCAAGGAGATCAGCTCCGAGGCCTACCGTCTGGTTCTTGAAGTCCGTGGCGCGGCTGACGCCGAGGCGGGGGCGATCTATGCTGATGCCTACAATCGGGATAAAGATTTCTACGCATTCCTGCGCACCCTTGAGTCGTACAGGAAGGCGATTCAGGCGAATGGCAGATTGGTTATTTCCACCGATTCCGATTACTACCGCTATTTGAAGGAAGCTCGCTGATCCCCAATGGCAGAAACCTGTGCCCTGCCGGAGAGATCTGCCCTGCTGGCTGAACTGAGTGGAGCCGATGTCGGCTGGTGTCGCATGGGCGCGCCTCTTGCCGAACAGACGACTTGGCGAGTTGGGGGGCCGGCGGACCTGCTGGTCGAGCCGGAAAGGGTTGAGCAGGTTGCCCGGGTTTGCGCCTTTGCTTACCGCCACGGCATCCCGCTGGTGACCATCGGCCAAGGAAGCAACCTGCTGTTCGATGATGCCGGACTGCGCGGCATCGTCCTCAAGGTTGGTTCTCGGCTGGGTCGAGTCGAGGTCGGGGGGCAGTGCATTCGGGCCGAGGGGGGAGCCTGGGTGCCGGGG
>PKTY01000370.1 GCA_002869725.1 Desulfuromonas sp.
AGACCCGCAATCGAGGTGGACCGATCTTGCCCCTGGCTAGATCGGAACGAACCCTCTCTCATCAGGGCAGCACTGGATCCTGACGTTCCGTCAAGATACCGGGTGCGGGTGGCCCTATCCTTTCAATAATCAAATAATCATCACCTTCAGGCACGCTGAGGCCTGTCCATCTCATTTTTGCAGCAGCTCCCTTCTGCTCGATCTCTAATTGCATTTCCCTTTATGCGTGCCTTTGCCGAAGTCGTTACCCATTCCGGGTCACGCCCGCTTCCGCACAACGATCAACGGAATTTTCCAAGGAGACGTTATGGCAGACGAGTGGCAAGAGCAGCTCAAACAATTTGTCAACACTATCGATCGGTTAAAAAACTTCATCAACCTTACCCCCGAAGAAGAAGGGGTCTTATCTTCAACGCAGACAACATGGGGGACGACACCATACTTCGCATCATTGATGGATCGTGATGATCCAACCTGCCCAATCCGCAGGCAGGTTATCCCCTCAACCCTTGAACAGCAAAACTGCTATGGCATGGACGACTACCTGGTCTGGAAGGAGAATCGCGCTACGGAGGAGGCTCGACCTGACAGCATTGCCCGCCAGTATACCGACCGGGTGGCGTTTACCGTCACGCAAACCTGCGGCATTTACTGCCGTCACTGCTTTCGTAAGGAGCTTGTCGTTGACGGCGATCTCAAGTTGGATTTCAACGTCGACGAGGGGCTTGCCTGGATCGCAGAACATCCCGAGGTGCGTGATGTTCTGATCACCGGCGGCGACCCGTTTCTGCTTTCCGACGATCAACTTGAATACCTGATCCGTAAACTGCGCGAACTGTCCCATATTGAGATGATTCGCTTCGGTACGCGGCTACCGATCGTCCTGCCCCAGCGGATTACTTCAGGGTTAAAAAAAGTTCTCGGTGAATATCACCGGGTGCCGATCTGGATCAACACCCAGTGCAATCATCCCAAGGAAATGACCGAAGAGACCGCCAAAGGGATCTTCGAACTCCTCTCCTGCGGGGTCAATGTCGGCAATCAGGCAGTGCTGCTTAAGGGGATCAATGATGACGTTGAAACCTTCCGGGAATTGCACCAGAAGCTGCTGAGAATCCGCATCCGCCCTTACTACGTGTTCTACTGCGAGCCGGCTCCAGGGATCGACCATTTCCGAACCCCGGTCGAAAAAGGGGCAGAATTAATTCGCGATGCCCTCCGCGGTCACACCACCGGACTCGCTCAGCCGATGCATGTCATCGCCACCAATATCGGCAAGATTCCGCTGATGCCAGACCACTACATCCTTGGAAACGATGAGCAGAATTACTATCTGCGCAACCACAAGGGTGAAGAGACCTTCATTCCGAATATCCCTGAATAAAACATTACAAGGGCAGCCATTATGTATTCGACCAGCACCGCAACAGACCTTAACATCAACTGGCTTGAAATCGATTGGCAAGAGGAATTGAAGCAGAATATCACCTCGGTCGAAGAGCTTGCCACTCATATCCCGCTCAACCCGACCGAAAAAAAGGAGCTGAAAAAGGTTGCCGACCGGCACCCAATGAACATCCCGCGCTACTACCTGGACCTGATTGACCCTAAGGACCCCGAGGATCCCATTCGCAAACTGTCGATCCCCTCAACCGATGAGCTGATAGTGGCAGGAGCCATGGGGGAAACCACCGGCGACCCCTATGGCGACGACAAGCACGACAAGGGGAACGGTATCCTGCACAAATACCCCTATACCGCCCTTATCGTTGCCACCGAGTACTGCTCTATGTACTGCCGCCACTGCTTTCGCAAGCGGATGGTCGGCCTGGAAAATGACCAGACGGTTCAAAACTTTCAGCAGGCGGCCAAATACATCGCCAAACATCCCGAGATCAAAAACGTCGTCATCTCCGGCGGCGACCCGCTGATGTTGCCGACCGAAACTTTGCGCAAGATGCTCGACTCCCTGCGCAACATCAGCCACCTCAACTACATCCGCATCGGCTCCCGCACTCCGGTCGTCTTTCCGATGCGGCTGTTTGATGACAGCTTGATTGACTTGCTCACCGACTTTGCCCGGCATAAGCCACTCTATGTCCCGACCCATTTCAACCATCCTCACGAAATCACTGACGAGTCCCGTGAAGCGGTGCAACGGCTGGTTAGGGCCGGTGTCACGGTTAACAATCAGGCGGTACTGTTACGCGGCATCAACGACTCCGTTGAGACCCTGACAGAGCTGATGGATGGCCTGCTGCAAATTGGCGTCAACCCCTACTACCTCTACCAGTGCATGCCGGTCGAGCGCGTTCGTCACCAGTTTCAGGTGCCACTGTCAGAGGGGGTCGACCTGGTCGATAACGCCCGGCGCAAGATGGATGGCTATGCCAAGCGCTTCAAGTTCATTATCGGTCACGATATCGGCAAACTCGAGATTTGCGGTCGTCTCGGTGACAAGCTAATACTCAAGCAGCTGCATGCCCGCCCCGGCCACCAAGAGGAATCCTCTCGACTTCTGGTGCGGCAACTGACCGACAATGGAGGCTGGCTCGACGATCTGCCGGAGATTCAACACAACTGGTCGTGTTCATCCTGACAGCTCTATGCCGTCACGATTGATAACTCCCCCTGTTTAGACAAGGGTTTTCTCTGCTCCTCAAACCTCTGAACACGCCAAACGCCATCGACCTTACCCAGGAAGTGCTGGACTGCAGCTCCCATATATTTTGCCTGAATCAGAATATATGCTATGAGATATCTCAGTGGTACTCAATATTAGGAGGATGGTTTTGACGGATCAAGAGCTTGCATCAAAATACAGGAAGTTGATCGGCGTTGATGATGAGTGTGACTTAAAAGCCCTCAAAGCACGATACGCCGCTCTTCAGGATAAATTCAATGCACAGCTGAAGTCTGGTGATTCCGTTCAGACGCAAAAAGGGCAGAAGAATATCCTCCTCTTGGATCAAGCTTATAATGTTCTCGCTCAGGACATTCGTTTACGTCAGGAACAATCCTTTCAACAAGAAACAGAAAAAGCCGTTTCAGGAATGCAGAATCTTTCCATCGAGCTTGATAGTTTCCGTGTTGGGTTTCAGATTTTGCATGGGAGTCTATTTGCCATAGAAACCTCATCCGTTGAAACAAATCTTTTCGGACTTCATGCCAAAAAGACGAATAATCAAGTGAGCGCAAGGTGGCCATCCGGGAAGCTTGTCGTTTACAGCGACCACTTCAAACTGAAATGCATTTTTGGCTCAGTTGACATATCATTTGACGATATTCTGGAAGTCAAAAAAGTTTGGTATCTCCCCTTGTGCTTATGCGTCTCGCAAAAACATGACAACGACACAAGGATATCTATTTTTGGCTTCGGGTTAGATAAGAAGATAAAGGAGATGTCTTCTCAGTTCAGCACTCCTCTGACTCTTCAGTATTAGCATTCACATGTGCCTGCCTACATCTGCACCTTGATGCTCAGTGACGAGTGGCTCCTCAAAATGGCTGCTCGGCCGGTCTGTCTCTGTGCGGTTTGAACGATGAAAGAAAGACTGATGCTCACAGGTCGCCGCAAGTCATCCCGTCCACGCAGAGGACAACACCTCTTTATCGAGGTTGAAGGTGTGACCGTCGAGGTGATCCGCAAAAGGGTCAAGAACCTCAACCTCAGGGTCTGTCCACCAGTGGGGGATGTAACAATCTCCGTTCCGCTTAAGATCGATAACCAGGCGATCCATTCGTTTGTGACATCGAAACTTGACTGGATCAAGCAGAGCCGGGACCGAATCACGCAGCGAACCCGCAAGCCCCAACCGCAGATGCTCTCTGGCGAGACACACTCTTTTCTGGGAGAAAGCTACCACCTCGATGTGATTACGAGCCCGGGGAGAAGTAGAGTCTGTCTCGAAAATGGGGCCATGTGTCTCTTCGTTCCCGAAGGCTCCGACCTGCTGTTCCGTACCAGGATACTGGACAACTGGTATCGCCGTCAGCTCATGGAACGAATACCGCAACTGCTGCAGAAATGGCAGCCTGTGGTCGGAGTTCAGGTGTCCGAGTGCCGTGTCAAGAAGATGAAAACGCGCTGGGGATCCTGCAACGTTGTTGCGAAGCGGATATGGCTCAACCTTGAGCTGGCTAAACGCTCACTGGCATGCTTGGAATACGTTCTCGTTCACGAACTGGTTCATCTTCACGAGCGTCGGCACAATGATCGATTTTACGCGTTTCTGGATCAGTTCCTGCCGCAATGGCGACGTTTCCGGGCAGAGCTGAGAGAAAATGCCCTCAAGTGACAACCTGCCACCTGGGCCGTGTGATCATTGGTGACAGGAGTCCTTCACCCACAGGCAGCAGGCCAGGCAGCCTTGCCGCACCGAGAGTCAACACGCACAAAGTCACGATTCACCTCCGTCTCCAGTCTGGCAAGAGCCCTTGGAGCAAGCTCTGTCGCGACCCGGCAGTCGAGGTCGTAATCGAGCAAAAATTCGGTATCCGACCCTGGCTAAGGGGTTCATCACAGGCAGAGCCAGAATGCGTGCCATGGTGCGGTAGACCAATGAATCTGGAAACGCTCGCCAGATCGCCCTGAAGGCATCGACTCCCAGGTAAACTTCTCCGTCAGCATCGATGACATGCAGTTGGTACATGAAGTCCTGAAACGGAATTCCATAGACCTTCGGATCGAATTCCGGAGCGCTGATGTCGATGGCCTGGAGCCTACCGGAACGATCCTGACGTCGGTAGTGCTCGACCTCCCGCGAGCAGACCGGGCAGGCTCCGTCATAGAATATTTTCAGAGGAAAACTGGGCGTTTTCAAGGCAACCTCTGTATGTTCACGAACAGTTCCTAACGTGGCATCCAGGCCGGTGCGGTTGTTTCAGTATCTTCCGCTCTGGCTGTTCAATTCCTTGTTTCGATATGTTTCGCGCAGAATCACGTACCAAACCAGGCTCCCCCCTCCACTCAAATACGATTCTATATTCAATAGATCACGCGGGGAATTGACAAGGTTGCGTCATTCAGGCCACTTTCGAATGCGAGGACCGACGTTGAATTAGAGACAAACCTGACCACAGAGGTCGAAAGTAAGAACAGAGTCCTCACTAATTCATGGACATGAGAATTATGAGATATTTTGCGACACAGCACTCAGAAAAATGTAACTTGACCCCATTTTTTTAGAATCTCT
>PKTY01000208.1 GCA_002869725.1 Desulfuromonas sp.
CCATCGTTTCTGACCACGACACTCCCCCTTGCTTTCCTGATGGGCATCATGATCGGCCTGAGCCGTCTCAGTGCGGACCATGAAACCATTGCACTGAAGGCGGCGGGTCTGAGTCTGGCACGGCTGGCGACTCCCGTCTTTCTGCTAGCCCTGCTGTTCTCTCTGATCACCGGAACGATCGGCATCTGGGGCAAAGCCTGGGGATATCGAACCTTCAAATCGAAGATCTACGAACTGACCCAGCAGAAAGCAACCATCGGCCTCGAACCGCGAATCTTCATGGATCAGTTCCCCGGTCTGGTTCTCTACGCAAACAACATTGATGATCGCACTGGAATCATGGAGGGCTTATTTGTCAAGGAAAGCCAATCAGATGTGGTCTCATGGGTCTTCGCCCGCCAGGGACAGGTCTTCAGCGACGCCGTGCAGCAAAAAGTCACTCTTCGTCTGCAGGACGGGGTTATTCATCGCCAGCAGCCGGGAGAGGCAAAACGCTACCAACTGATCCACTTCCGTGGCTATGATATTCAACCCGACCTGGGGGCCAATTTTGAAAATGGCGGCCATCGCATGGCCCCTCCGGCACGCAAACTCAAACCGAAAGAGCTATCGTTCAGCGAACTGCGCCAAGCGATAAACGACACCTCTGAGCAAAAAAAGCTTTATGCACTGAGCTCAGAGCTTCACCAGCGGCTGACCTCCCCGCTGGCCCCTCTGGTGTTTGCACTGTTTGGACTGCCGTTCAGCATTCAAGCACAGCGCTCGGGGCGCAGCGGCGGTTTTGTAATCGGCCTGCTGATCTACCTGATCTACTATATCCTCTGGTCCCTCGCCGACACCCTGACAGCCGATGTCGGAGTCTCCCCCTGGCTCACTTTCTGGCTACTGCACGGGATACTGCTGGCTGGCGGGGCTTACACCCTTCATCTTAAATCTCTGGAGAGGGACATCCCCCTAATCGACACGATTGAAAGGGCTTTGCAGTGGCTGAAGACCAGGGGGGGTCGATGAACATCCTTTTTCGCTACATCAGCCTGGCTTTCCTGCGCTACCTGGCCATGATTCTCGCTACGCTGCTGATCTTGACTGGCCTGATCGATTTTATCGAAAAAGTTGATGACTTTATCGCTCACCAGGCATCCCTGGCAGATTATTGCTGGTATCCGATATACAGCCTTCCGCAGATGCTAGCCTATGCGTTCCCTCTTGCCATTCTGCTGGCGGCATTCGCGACCATCGCCAGTCTGTCACGCACCAACCAGTTGACCGCGATGTACGGTAGCGGTCTCAACTTCGCGCAAGTCAGCCGCCCCCTGTTTTTCTGGGGTCTCCTCTTCAGCGCACTGAGCCTTGCCGGCAACTTGTGGTTAGTTCCCTGGAGTTCGGGAGAAGCTGACTACTTGTTCAAAACCAAAATCAGGGGGGATGCTCGTAAAGAGGCCGACAACCACGATCTCATTTTCCGGGACGGAAACCGGATTATCAGCATTGCCAGTTCATTTCCCAGCAAAGGTGAAGTCGATGGCCTGACAATCGTCGAATTCAACCACGATTTCGTTCCGGAAAAACGTATCGATGCCGATTCGGCTCGGCATCAGCAGGAGGGAATCTGGCGTCTCGAAGATGTCACCCTCTGGGGGTTTTCGCCTGACGACCAGGATGTCCAGTCATTCACCCGTCAAGCCGAACTTGATTTGGATATGCATCGCACTCCCGATGACATGCTCCAGTTATGGACAGACCCTGGCTACATGTCAGCCACGGAACTGCGCCAACTGATCGTCAAGCTTGAAACCGAGGGGTACAGTCCGGCGGAGCACAAAGTCGAGGAACAGTCGCGAATCTCAAGGGCAGCCATACCGCTGATCATGATCCTGCTCGGGGTCCCTTTTGCCATGCAGCGAGGGAGGCAGGTCAGTTTTTCTTTGGGAGTTGCCGTCAGCCTTGGCATCTTTATGGTTTACTACCTGCTTTACGCCACCTTCGCGGCAATCGGCAACGCCGCGATTCTGCCCCCGCCAATTGCCGCCTGGGCGGCCAACCTGCTGATGACTCTGGTCGGCATCTGGCTCTTTCTGAACGTACGCGACTGACTCTCCCTAACTCCGAAGCTCCAAGCCTGCCCGCCTCAACCTCGGCAAGACCGGTCAATAACGATACATATCGGGCTTATAGGGCCCTTCGACCGGAACCCCGATATAGTCCGCTTGGGCAGGAGTCAGAACGGTCAACCTGGCGCCAAGTTTGTCAAGGTGCAGCCGGGCCACCTTCTCGTCAAGCTTCTTCGGCAGCACATAGACCTGGTTGTGGTAGTTGTCGCCGGCCTTGAACAGTTCGATCTGAGCGATCACCTGATTGCAGAAACTGTTCGACATGACAAAGGAGGGGTGGCCGGTAGCACAGCCAAGGTTGAGCAGTCGACCCTCGGCTAGGACCAGAATTCCGTGGCCATCCGGGAAGATCCACTGGTCGAGCTGGTTGCCATGTTCCCTGGGATTCTTGATATTAATCTTGCGGATGCCTGGGACTTTGGCCAGTAACGCGATCTCTATTTCGTTATCGAAATGGCCGATGTTGCCAACAATCGCGTTGTGCTTCATCTTCTGCATGTGCTCGACCCGAATCACATTGAAGTTGCCAGTGGTGGTCACGAAGATATCTGCCTCCGCAACCACGTCTTCAAGGGTCTTCACTTCGTACCCTTCCATCAATGCCTGCAAGGCGCAGATTGGATCGATCTCGGTGACGATGACCCGTGCTCCCTGCCCGCGCAAAGACTGGCAACATCCTTTGCCGACGTCGCCATAACCACAGACCACAGCCACCTTGCCGGAGATCATGACATCGGTGGCGCGCATAATGCCGTCCACCAGACTGTGCCGACAGCCGTAGATGTTGTCAAATTTGCTCTTGGTTACCGAGTCGTTGACATTCATCGCTGGAAACGGCAGCTGCCCCTGCTTCTGTAGCTGATAGAGGCGGTGCACTCCGGTCGTGGTCTCTTCGGTCACGCCCTTGATCGATTCGTGGATGGCCAGCCAATCGTTGCGTTTTTCGGCAATCGAAGCTGACAGGCAGTTCACCAGCTCGACCCAATCTTCAGCGTCATCCTCATTCAGAGACGGGACTCCATTGGCCTGCCATTCGGCGCCATTGAGAACCATCATGGTCGCATCGCCGCCATCATCAAGAATCATATTCGGCAGTTTGCCCTCCGGCCAGGTCAAAGCCTGCTCGGTACACCACCAGTATTCTTCCAGAGTTTCACCTTTCCAGGCGAATACCGGGATTCCGGCTGCTGCAATTGCAGCAGCGGCATGATCCTGAGTCGAGAAGATATTGCAGGATGCCCAGCGAACCTCTGCGCCAAGGGCGACCAAAGTCTCAATCAGCACCGCAGTCTGGATGGTCATGTGCAAAGAGCCGGTAATGCGCGCCCCCTTGAGAGGTTGTTCACTGGCGTATTCGGCACGCAGGGCCATCAGCCCCGGCATCTCAATCTCAGCAAGCTCCATCTCGCGACGGCCAAAATCGGCGAGAGCCATATCCTTCACTTTGTAGTCATTCATCTGCTTAATACCTCCGTGGCAACCCAAACGTTGCCCGTATTGTTGGTTAATAAGGTTGGGTTTGTATATCAGTCGATAAGAGTGTGGGCAAGGGGAAATTTTCTTCACCTACTCCCGACTCGATTAGATTTTTGGCGCAGACGGTTCTTGGTCCAGGCGAACCAGACACGTATCAAAACTGCACTGATCAAGTCACCAATCCGATGATTGACCAAAGGTCGCAACCAGCGATCAAAGCGCTCTAGCCAACAACTCTGGTTCCTTCGGCAGTCGAGGAAAAGGCCGACTTGCCAAAGCTGGGAGCGCACATAGCTCCCGGTTGCCAGCCACAGAGCACGACGCCGCCAAACTGGCATTTGCGAGAGAAGGTCCCGAATAAGGTCAAAGAACGGCAAGAGGTCAAGTTGGGAAGCTTGCTCCTGTCGCCGGTAGAGATCCGGTGCCTGCCGGACAAAATCGAGCCAGTCGATGGCCAGAAAGTTCATCATCAGAGCGTTGAGAGTCTGTCGTTCGATCAGCCCTTCACTCTTAAACCGACGAGTTGAGGTCACAATCCGTCCTGGCAGCAGCTGCCACTCCCCGACGCGGCGAAAGTCCTCGGCAAAAGAGCTGTCCTCCATCACCGGCAGATCTTCACGAAACCTGCCGACACTCTCAAAATCGACCGAACGGATCCAAAATCCCTGATCGCCATGGATAGTCCCGGAACGACCACTGTGCGCTTTAGCCCGGTAGAACTGGTAAGCCAGGTTTTCCGGATTTCCGCCAAGGTCGAATTCGAGGGAGAAATGTCCGGCCACTGGACATTCCCCTTCCCGGTTTCGCATCACAAGCTGGTCGAGGGAGTGACGCAGTACACAAGGTTCCGGCAGGCGGCTGTCAGCATGCAGAAAGAGCAGCCACTCGCCTCGCGCATGACTGGCACCGCAATTCAGCTGAAAACCGCGCCCTTGCCGGCTGGAGAGTACGCGGCCACTTAGCCCGAGCTTTACCAGCCTCTGCTCGGCAAGGGTTGGAGTATTGTCTGACGATCCACCATCGACAACCAGAACGTCAAATGCTACCTTCCGCTGAGCAGACAAATCGCTAAGTAGACCAGGCAACGTCAAGGCCTCATCAAGAACCGGAATCACGACCGAAAGCTCAACTGACGACACCCCATCACCCTCTGCTACAAGCAGAACGGGCGAACCGTTGTCGGTTCGCCCGTTATTCACTGCACAATCCGACAAAGGCCTCAGATCCCGGCCCGACTCCTGAGAGACTCAGCCCGGTCGGTACGCTCCCAGGTAAATTCAGGAAGTTCACGTCCGAAGTGGCCATAAGCCGCGGTCTTTTGATAAATCGGTCGCAGCAGATCGAGAGTCTCGATAATGGCCCGCGGTCGCATATCGAACTCCTCACGGGCAATACGAGCGATTTCGTTGGAAGGAATCTTGCCGGTTCCGAACGTATTGATCATGATCGAAACTGGCTCAGCAACACCAATAGCATAAGCCACCTGCACTTCACACTTGTCGGCCAAACCGGAAGCGACAATGTTTTTGGCCACGTAGCGGGCCATGTAGGAAGCACTGCGATCAACCTTGGAGGGGTCTTTC
>PKTY01000119.1 GCA_002869725.1 Desulfuromonas sp.
GATATATCGGGGAGGCCTTTTCGTTTTGTGTATGTGCCTCTTTTGTTTCCTACCTCCGCTTGAGTCGATCCATCGCAACCTTGAGGCTGACCCGCAACCGTTCGAGCACGTCGGCGAGTCTTCCAATTTCGTCATTCGAAGTAATTTCGATTTTTTCATCAACCCGGCCATCGGCCAGGTCGGAGGCGATTTCGGTCAACTCCTCGAGCGGACGCATCGACTGGTTGACGATAAGCGAGACCAGCAGGAGTGAGATGAGCAGGATTATTCCCATAATGATGATTAGAGTCGTCTGCAGTTTTGCCTGTGCTGCCAGGGTCTTTTCCAGCGAAAAGCCGATGCGGAACCCGCCCCAGTGCTTCCCCTTGACGTAGATCGGGGAGGAGATGTCCCACATGATTTCGCCGGTATCGCGATAATAGGTCTGCTTGAAGGCTTCCTTTTCATTCCGGGCCGCCTTAATTCCAACCGGGTCGTTGAAAATTCGCTTGGTCCGGTTGCCGACCAGGTCTTTTTGCTGATCGCCGGTGATCGGGTTCTGGTAACGGGTGTTGTGGGTCGGCAGGTAGCCGTTGGTATCGACGGTTACGGCAAAGACAACACTTTCGTCTTTTAAAAATTCATCCTCCAGGGCAAGGATCGCCTTGTCGAGATAGAAGTCGTAGCGGGTGTGGTATTTCGGTGGGTCGAATCCCGGGATTTCGACGTAGTCGGTGTCGAACGCATCGTTGATGCTGAAGACGCCGTTGTCGACCGCCTCCTCGATGACCTTTCCGACAAGCTTTGCGCCGACGATCGATTCGATTTTTCCGCGTTCGAGGAGTTGTTCCTCAAGACTCGCACTTTGCTGTTTAATGACATAAAAGGACCCGGCTGCAATGACCAGCAGCAGGACCAGGTTGACTTTGGCAGCAACCTTGATGCCGATTCGGTTGAACATTTGATTCCTCCTTGGGGTGAACTTCTAAGCTTAATGACATGTCATGTTTATCTACTTGTAACCGATCCGGAGCGCTCCCCAGTGGCGGTTCTTGATGAAGATGGGGACAGAGAGGTCGGTCATGATTTCACCGGTGTCCCGGCTGTAGCGTTGTAATAGATAGGGGCCGGTATTGCGGGCAGCGGCCAGTCCGGTCCGGTCGTTGAATATGCGCTTGGTTCGGTTCCACTTGGTGTTGTAATCGCTATCGTCGGTCAGTGGCTTGGAGTAGCGTGAATTATGGGTCGGTAGATAACCGTTCCGGTCGACTGCTACGACGAAGATGAAATGGCTGTCTTTCGCCAGGTATTTGTCGAGGATCGGGCGCAGCACGCCATCGGTGTGTTTATCGTACTGGGTGTTGAACTTTTGCGGCGAGGTGCCGGGGATCGGGATGTAGAAGGTGTCGAACAGTTGGGCCATGGTCAGATGGCCGCCGGTGAGCAGAAGCTCGTACTGCTCGACGATTTCATCGGCACACTGTTCGGCAAGTTGTTTTGTCGCGAGGTCCAGCCTCGTCATGTTTTCGGCCGCGAACCCGATTTGCGGAGCGTTGAATATCAGGGCTGTGAACCTCATGACCAGGATTGTCAGCAACGACAAACGATTTTTTTTCATAAAACACTCCGTCATTATTTTCGCGGGATCTCTCTGATGACTCCGGAGATGCTCGAGGCGAGACGCTGGGTGTCGGTTCCTGGAATTTGCTGGACTCCGAAGAAGTAACGGGACAGGCAGAAAACGAGGAAATGTCTTCGATCTTTGCGGGTCAGGATGATGTGGTTGGTCTCACTGAAGCCGTTGGCCTCCTTCAGTAGATTCGAACTGCGGCCGCAGATGGCAACCATCGATGCCACCTTGTCCGGATTGTTCATGTTGTGGGAGATGACTTCCCCATCGTGGCGGACCAGGACGTAGTTTTCCACACCCCGGATACGCTCCAGCCTATCTTTGAGTAGTTTCAGTCGTGTCATGCTCGGCCGGTGTTCTCCTTCGATTTATTACTCAGGCGTTGCTTGATCAGGATCCGGTACTCTTTACCTTTCTCCGGGTCACCGATGTCGTTGCAGATGACCTCGAGCAGGGAGGAGAGACTCCCTTTCCTGGCGCCGTTGCGTCGGACCCAGTTATCGAGTGAATCGTCGAAGATGATATCCCCCATCGGTCCGATGACCTTGATCAGCAGTTCTTTCATCGTACGCAGGGTTTGCGCCATCGGTCCCTTTTCGAGCAGGCGCCTGGTGCCGAGTTGAACCGGTATTGCCGCCGCTCCGCTTTGACTTGTATCCTTCCGGTTTTCGATGTCCAGGTTGAGCGACATGCTAAGCAGGTTCATGTTGATGCTGGGGTCGCAAATCGTAATGAGGTGGTCCTGCGTGCCGATTTGACGGAAGAGAATGATCGACTCGTCGTAATTGAGCATAATCTCCTTAAGGTCGGGGAAGTTAAGTCGCCCGGCGGCGTGGATTTTGGCCAGCTGTTTTGCCGTATCCTGAAGCCCGTCTTCACGGAAGATTGACGGCAGATTGTTGGCCAGGATCCCCTTCTGGGGCTGGTAGGAGCAGGCGCCAACCACGCCCGGAATCGATTTTAGGTCTTCAATGAGAAATTGCATATCCCCTCCTTTTACTGGAATGAACTGTCACATTGAATCTGTTCAATGACCTCGGAAAACAGTTTGTCCGGTTTTGCGGACTCCTCCAGGGAGAGGATTGCGCGCCTGTTCGGCCACTGAAACATCATGTAGCGGTTGTTTTGTGTCGTTGTGTAGAGCAGGTAGTTGAGGCGGCTGTTGTCGAAGATGCTGCCGACCTGGTTGCAGGTCGACAGGTAATAGCCGGGGTCCATCGTTTCCAGGGAACAGTTCGGTGGATTGATCTGCTCGATCTGGTTCTCTTCCTTGAAGATGGCAAACTCCTTGATCTCCCGGTTTGAAAGCAAAAAGCCGGAAAGCGCTGTCTCTTCTCTCGTTTCCTTAATCGACTCATCGTTATCTGATGTCAGGAGGTCCGCAAACGGGTCGACCTCGGTTCCGAGACCCCCCTCATCCTTGATCCGGTGCGCTTCCATCAGGATAAACCCGAGGGGGTCGGTTATGATCTTTTCTTCGCAGCGGCAGGTTGCGTCCATTTCGATCTCTGTGTTGTCCCAGCCGATGATCTCCAGGGCCGCTTGCTTGCCGGTCATGCCGTTGCAGGAGGCGTTGATGAGGTCGCCCTGTCTGATATGCAGCTGTCCGGAACCGGATCGGGAGCGGATGGTCGGACTGCAGCTTTTTTTCTCCATGTGAACGAGTTGCAGGAAGGTCGCCAGGGTAATCCCGCGGATGTAGCTGTTCGATTTGCTGTTCAGGGCCGAATCGATGGTTGTTGCCAGCACGTCGAAGTCGAGCGGTTTTTCGAGGTAATGCAGGGCGGTCATGTTTGACAGTTGTTCTTCGATATCCGGGGTCCCGAATGCGGTCATGACGATAATCGGCAGGTAGGGAGCGCTGCGGCTGACATGGGCGAGAAGCTGGAATCCGTCCATGCCCGGCATCTTGAGATCGGTGACCAGCAGGTCGATCTCGTTCTGTTGCATGGTGTCGAGTGCCTCTTGTCCGTTGTTGGCCAGCAGGATGTTCAACTCGGGGTTGTGGGCCGTCATCCCGTCTTTGAGGCTGAGCAGGAAAGGATGCTCGTCATCGACCATCAAAATCGTCTTCATGGTGTGGGGACTCCCTCTCTCATCTCGGGTATTCTTCTTTGTGCTCTGTCGCGTGAACCAATGGCAATCCGACCTTGGCCGTGGTGCCGATTCCGACTTTACTGCTGATATCGAGGCTGGCGTTCATCAGGGTCAGAAGCTTCTTGGTAATGACCAGGCCGAGGCCGTTGCCGTGCGGCTTGTTGGTGTGAAACGGCTGGAAAAGCATTTCGATCTGTTCTTCCGACATGCCACAACCGTTATCCTCTATTTCAATCCAGGCGAGTCGACCGTCGATCCGGGTCGAGATGCTGATCGTTGCCATCGGTCGGTCGTCGAGGGCATCCGCGGCATTGGTCAGGATATTTAACACCGCCTGGTGCAGGGCGCGCGGGTCGATATGAACCTGGGTTTCACGGTGGGGCAGGAAACATTCGAGATGAATCTTCTTCCTCTCAAAATCGGGTTCGATCAGGCCGAGCAGCGTATCCATGAAATCCCTCAGTCCATGCGGGCAGCTGTCGACCTTTTCGAACATGCTGAAGTTTTTGAGGGACTTCAACATGTACTCCATGCGCGAGACCTCGGTTGCGGTGCGATCGATATAGCGACTGATATCCTGTTTGGAGAAGGTGTCGAGGTTTTTCAGCAGGACGCTGTTCGTCATCTTGATCGAGTTGAGTGGGTTGCCGATTTCATGACGGATACCGGTAAATATGAACCCGAGATTGTCCATGGTATTGATCGTCTGCGCGATCGATTCGAGCCGTTTACGTTCGGTAATATCTCTTACCTGTAAAAAGACCAGGCCGGAGTCGATCAATTGCAGGGAGAACTGGATGATCCGGTTATCGTGTAATACGGCGTGGGTTGCGCGTTCTTCCTGCTGTGAGGGTAGAGTGATATCCTTGGCGTCGAGAAAGCGGCTGATAATGCCGAAATCGACGACCAGACCGATGGTGGCGAGGATCTCCGTTGCCGCCCTGTTGCAGAAGGATATTCCCTTTTGGCCAACGTCGATGACGATGACGCCGTCATCGATCCGCTTTAAAATGCCGGCGAGACACCAGGAGACTTCAGCCCCGGACGATGCGGCCAGGCATGATCGTTCGATGTTGGTGCCGGCAGCCTGTTTTTTAAACTGTTTCTTGAAAGCTTTCATATATCAATCCAATAAAACGCCATTATGCAGATCTGAATTATAGTCCATATATAGAAAATTCACAAATGAATTTATTTTCAAAAAAGTGGTTGAAATTTATAGTTAATTTTTACGGGAAAAACGCCTAAACATGATTATATTTTTCCAGGATGGATATCTTCCTGTATGGTGTTATATAAGATTGGTAAACAGCGATTTGAATGTGGTGTTTAAACCGGTGAAACGGAGGGTGTGTGGCAAATTATAGACGAGTCATTGGGCTGGTTATTCTCCTTGTGCTGGTGTCCGTGCCGGTAATCGGCCGGGCGGCAGACCGA
>PKTY01000310.1 GCA_002869725.1 Desulfuromonas sp.
GTGGAAATCGATATTAACCGCATGCCGCCCGGCCTCATTGACCAGATCCTGGTACTGGTCGAGGATTGGCAGGCCGATGGCCGCGACCAGGCAGCGTTGCCGACTGTCTTCACGGCGGTCGAGAACCTGATAGTCGATATGCATCTGAGCAGGAGGAAGAGGAAGTGACGACTTAAGACGCCACGTGAGAACATCGACCCCCTCCTGGCGTGACTTGAAAGGGGCATCGACCTCGATCATGAACAGCCGACCGACACGATCCGGCAGACTTAAAGCCACGCGTTCTTCCCGACCGGCTAACAGGGTGGCTCCCCGCCGCAGACCTTCGATAAAGCGCCTTGTATCCCGCACATTGGGTTGCCTGCTAGAGAGTTCGATGGTTCCCGGAAGACTTTCAAAACGCAGACCAAGCAGACGGCTCGCCGGTTTCCCCTTCCCCAGCGCCGCAAAAGTCAGCCCCTGCTCCTGGACATCGATCCCGAGAAAAGCTCTGGCCATCAACTCCCCCCTGAATTTTCAGCGAAAGTGACCCGGTTGATCTCGGCCAGAGTTGTGGTGCCAGCGATCAGCTTTTCAATCGCCGAGTCGCGCAAGAACAGTGTTCCGGCCTGTCGAGCTGCTTCCTTGAGCAGACTGACAGAGCTCTTGTTGATGATCATATCGCGCAGGTGGTCGTTGAGCTGCAACAGTTCGAAAATCGCAGCCCGGCCATGGTATCCCTGCCCGTTGCACTCCCGGCAACCAGTCCCTTCATAGAATACCTGGTCCTTAAGCTTTTCGTAATTGAGTCCCGACTCCTCAAACTCCTCGCGACTGTAGCTGACCGGGCTCTTGCAATGCACGCAGATCTTGCGGACCAGCCGTTGGGCTGCCACACAGTTGAGGCAGGAGACGAAATTATAGGCGTCGATCCCCATGTGCAAAAAGCGACCGAGAACATCGAAGACATTGTTGGCATGGACCGTGGTAAAGACCAGGTGGCCGGTCAGGGCCGACTGCACGGCAATCTGGGCCGTCTCCGGGTCGCGGATTTCGCCGACCATGATCTTGTCGGGATCGTGGCGCAGGATCGAACGCAAGCCACGGGCGAAGGTAAGCCCCTTTTTCTCGTTGACCGGAATCTGCACCACCCCTTTGAGCTGGTATTCGACCGGATCCTCAATGGTGATAATCTTCTCTTCTTCGTTGTAGATCTCGGTCAGGGCGGCATAGAGGGTGGTGGTCTTGCCGCTGCCGGTCGGCCCGGTGACCAGTACCATGCCATAGGGCTCACGGATCAAACGGCGAAAACGAATCAACTCCCTTTCAGAGATTCCGAGAACATTGAGGGTCAGCCCATGCAGGTCCTTGGCAATACTCTCCTTGTCGAGAATACGAATGACGGCATCTTCACCAAAAATGCTCGGCATGATGGAGACCCGGAAGTCGATGGACTTGCCGCCCATCCGTACCTTGAAGCGACCATCCTGAGGGATACGCCGTTCCGAGATATCGAGGTCGCTCATGACTTTGATACGCGAGATGATCGGCCCCTGGAACCGGCCGTCGAGGGGTTCCGTGGCCCGAAAAAGGACGCCATCGACCCGATACTTGATCTGCACCCCGTCGAGGCTGGTCTCGATATGGATGTCACTGGCTCGTTTTTTAAGGGCATCGAACAGGGTGGAGTCGATCAGGCGGATAATCGGGCTGCTGTCATCGGTCAGCTTCTCGATCGACAGCACCTCCTCCCCCTTGTCGGTCTCCTTGACCAGCTGCAGCTTGAAATCTTCAGAAACCTCCTGCAAGACCTGCTTGGCCCCCTGGCCACGCTCCAGATGCACAGTGAGCTTGCTGCGTGACGCCACCTGGCATTCAACGGTGGTATCGAGCAGCATCTCCAGTTCGTCGATCGCCGCAACATTGGTCGGATCGGCGATAGCAATCACCAGGCTCTCTTCGGAACGCCGCACCGGGATGAACTCGAAGCGCAGGGACAGGTCGGCAGGAATCGAATCGATCAGCTCGGGGTCTGGAACGAACTGTTCGAGGGCAAGATATTCGAGGCCGAACTGCTCGGCCAAGGCCTGGGCAAACAGCTCATCTTTCAGCAGGCCCTCTACGACTGCGACCTCGCCAAAGCGTCGACCGAGTTGCCCCTGTCGCTCGAGGACCAGCTTCACCTCGGCAGGAGCCAAAGCTCCCATACCGACCAGAATCTCCCCGATTTTTCGCCGTTCGTAATTCATTGCTGCCAGATCCTATCTGACGGTCCCCGCCAGCTGAAAAATCGGCACGTACATCGCCACCACGATCCCGCCAATCAGCAGGCCCATGGTCAGCATCATTAAAGGTTCGATCATGGTCGTCAACCGGTCGAGGCGTCTCTCGACCTCGCCTTCATAGTAATCGGCGATGTCGGCCAGCATATCGTTCAGCGAACCGCTACTCTCGCCAACCCCGATCATCCGCAGAGCGATAACCGTGAAGCTGCCGGTCTGCTCCAACGCATCGGAGATCTTGCTCCCCTCCTGGATCCGTTTGATCGCCCCTGAGAGCTGTCTTTCCAACAGCCGGTTATTGAGTGTTCCCCGCGACATCTGCATCGATTGGACAATCGGGATCCCGCTCGAGAGGGTGGTCGCCAGAGTCCTGCTAAAGGTTGACAGAGCATATTCCGCCAGCATACTGCCGAAAAACGGGATACGCAGTTTCACCCGATCGGCCAGAAAGGCCCCCGACTCTGAGCGCAGGTAGAACCTGAGCAGAACAACACCGCCCACAGCCAGCGGCAACCAGAACGGCAGGCCAGAGACCAAACCATTGGACAGGCCGATCACCAGCCGGGTGAGCATCGGCAATTCGACATTGGCATCGGCATAGATCTGGGTAAAGCTCGGGATCACGTAAAAGAGCAAAAAGGCCAAAACCACGGTGACAGCCACTGCCAGAATAATCGGGTAGAATGTGGCGCTGCGCACCTTGGCGCGAATGGCTTCAACCCGCTTCTGAAAAACGATGTAGCGACCGAGGGTAACCGGCAGATCCCCTGACTGTTCTCCGGCGCGAATCGAGGCCACATACAGATGGGGGAAAATGGTCGGAAAACGGCCAAACGCTTCTGAGAGTGCACTCCCTCCCTTCACATCGTTTCGCACCTCCTGCAAGGTCTCCAGCAGCCGCCCGGGCTCCATTCGTTCCACCAGGGTGTCAAGGACCTGCAGAATCGGAAGCCCGGAACGAAGCAGTACCAGCATCTCCTGGTTGAGAGCCAGAAAACGGCGGCTATTCAACCTCCCCCGAGCCGCATCGACGGAAAGCCAATGAAAAGCTCTCTTGCGAATCTTGAAAACGAAAAAGCCCTGCCCCTCAAGATTCTCAAGAAGCGCTTCACGACTGACCGCATCGAACTCCTTTTCCAGAATCCGGCCGTCGGAGGTGCCGATTTTACAGAGGAAGGTTGGCATCAGCTGGTCAAAATATCACAGATGAGAATGAAAGAGAACGATTTGCACCCGAATTGGACCGATAAAAATGCGAACGGCCGATCAATGATCGGCCATTCAGAGCACTCGGAAACAACAGACAAACTAGTAGACTCCATCAACCCGCTGGACCGTGTCATCAATGGGCTGCAGCCCACCGCCAAGGTCGAGAGACGGTGAGGGTGACAGGAGGCTGCCACCGTCGAGGGGAGGAAGCAGCCCGCCGCTGTCAGCAGGGGCAGGGTCGCCATCGGTCGGCAGCAGCTCTTCCACAACGCCATGCTCGACACTGTGACAGCTCAGGAAACAGGCGCCATGGCGTGCCGAATAGCCTTGCGCCTCATATTCCAAACGGCCGTCGAGATTCTCGCTGACAATTTCCTGGTTAAAACGGATCAGATGCTGGTATTGGGTACTGCCATGGGCATCGTGACAGGTGAAGCAGGAAGTTCCGTCCTGGCCGCCGATCCGCCCCTGGATATGCAGGGCATGATACGGGAAACTCTCATTGGCGAGGAGACTGGAGCGCTCGTGACATTCGTAACAGAGAGCGTAAGCCTGGGAGCTTTCCGAGCGACCGTCTTCCATTTCGTAGTTGAGAACCAGTAATCCTGGGTTATTGGAACCGTGCGGCCCTTTCGGCCCGTCCGGGTCGTCGCTGCCATGACAGTCACCACAGGAAATGGTCGAGATGTCATTTGGACTCTGCTTCTGCGCCACATAGGGTTCTTTGAGGCTGATGACGAAGGTGTTCTTCCCTTCCCCCTCCACCGGGTGAAACGACGGGTTAGTGGTCTTGAACTCTTCGTGCTTGTTGGTCGATCTTCCGGGGAGATTGGCGCTCTCGGCGTGGCAGCGGTAACAGAGCTCGTACTCTTCGGTCACCTCGGTGATGAAGTTGCCGACCCGCTTTCCTTTGAGGCCACGGAATGGCACGTTCTTCTCGACCGCATGAGAGTCGTGACAGTCGACACATTCGGAATGGCGGGCGGCGTTAACCAGTTCTTCGGGAAGGGTTTCGAACTTGCGGTGGACACCGCGCACCGCCAGCGCCGGATGGTTATAGGGCTTACGCAGCTCCACCTCGATATCGCGCAGTTCCACCTGCCCGATTAACCTTAGGTACCCTTTCTGCTCCATCTCCTGGCGGGCACTGTCACTGCCGTGACAGGTGAGGCAGGTCGATTCCTCTCCACTGAGGGCCATGGTCATGCCGCGATGGCAGGCACGGCAGCTCTTCGGCATAACCGACTTCTGGCCATGGATCCCGGAGAGCAACTTCTGTTTCGCCTCGACAACTGAAGGCATACACAGAAATCCTGCCAGAACGATGGCTGCCAGCAGCTGAAAAAACGGCAAAAGCCTGAAGGTGACTTTCATAGTGACAATATCTGTTATCCGATTCAAATTCCAGGTCCGGGGTCATGGTCACCCGATGGCCCGGTTGGGTTCCCGCCGATGTGACACTGGCCACACGTTTCCTCGTATTAATCGTTAAAGGTGACCCCATCCTGAAGGCTGGTATGTCTCCAGAAAGGTGGGAGCCCTCCGAACTCGCTCGCGTCGTCGTGAGGATCGTGGCATGTCGTACACTGCATACGGTTATTACCGTCCAGAGGCAAATCAACCCCGGTAGTGCTGTATGGCAGCGGCAACTGATAGGTTCCAC
>PKTY01000167.1 GCA_002869725.1 Desulfuromonas sp.
GGAGAGCCTGCTCACCAGACAGGCCTGTCTGGCCAAAGCCAAAAACCTCGAAAAGCATTCCGGTTCGACCTGACTTGTCAGATTAAAAAACGGTAGTGCCCCTGATTTTCTGCATCTCCGCGCTGTAGCTACGGCCCTCCCCCTCGTACACAAAGAGCGGCGGTTCGACGGTGAGCCCACCCCGGCCGTTCTTTCTCCCCTCGGCCAGGACCAAACTGGCGCTGTCGTCCCGACGGGAGTGGACCATCCGCAGCCGCTTAGGCTCAAGCCGCTCCTCACGCATCCCGGTCAGCAGTTCGACAAGTCGCTCTACCGGGAAGATAACAGCAAAGCGCCCACCATCTTTGAGCAGTTTCCGGCCAGCCGCAACAAAGTCGGCCAATCCGCCGTTCAGTTCGTGGCGCGCCGCACTGCGCTCATCTCCGTGTGAGATACGCCCTGAAGCAGGTGACCGGTACGGAGGATTGGTCACCACCAGATCGTGACAAGCCCGGGGCAACTCCTGTGGAAGCCGGCGGACATCCCCCTGCACCAAAGAAATCGTGCCCTGAAGTCGGTTGAGATCGACCGTCCGCCGCGCCCGCTCTACCATCGCCTCCTGGATCTCCAGTCCAACAATTCGCCCTGAGCCGACCTTGGCTGCCAACAACAACGGCAACAGGCCCGAGCCTGCTCCGAGGTCAGCAACCTGCCCCCCAGAAACCACGTCAACGAAATCGGCAAGCAGGAACGGATCGAGGGAATAACGATATCCCTGTCGAGCCTGAATGATGCAAAGACCACCCGGGCTCAGCTCCTCGATGGTCTCCTCAGCCAATAGACTTTCACCATATGCACCGGTCATAGCGCCTTATATCATTTTTTCTCTAGGATTTGGAGCGATTAAGCGGGGACACTTCTGCAAGTGTCCCCGCTTAATCTATGGTGAAACTGCCGTGTGGATCGCCAAAAAGGACAAGTGCCCCGCCTGCCCCCTGATGACAATTTTTTTCAGCGCATCCGCACTCGCAAAGCGCAGATCGCGGTAAGGATCAGGGTGAGACCGAGCAGGTGCAGGGAGGCGCGGGTGCCGGTCCAGAGGATCAGATAGAAGGACGTGCCAATGGTGCCGACGATGCTACCGATGGTGGAGATGGCATAGAGGGTGCCGACACTCTGGCCAGCGCTGTGCAGGTCGCGCAGGGCTAACACAAAAGCATAGGGAGAGACAGCGCCAAGGAAGATCGAAGGGAGCAGAAACACAAGCAGGCAGGCGAGGAAAGGTCCGGCTCGTGGGCCAAGATCATAGTCAGCCAGAGTCTCGACCAGGGGGAAGGCAAAGTATGGTGAGATCAGGATCAGCAGTCCTGGCAGTAACAGCAGTAGCGCGAAAAGTCCCCGCGACTGCCTGCGATCTCCGAGCCAGCCACCTAAGAAGTAGCCCAAAGCCATGCCCGCCATGAATACACCGATCAGGCTCCCCCAGACGAAAATCGAATTGCCAAAGCCTGGCGCCAAAATTCGGCTGCCGAGGATTTCGAAGCCCATCAGCACCACGCCATTGACAAAGACGATGGCGTAGATCAGAGCCAGATGCCTGTTGAGCCGACTCATGGTCAGCGCACCACCTGCTCTTTGAGAAGGTTGACCGGAGCGAAATCGTCGGTGAGAATCTGGCCCTGCAGACCGCGGGTCGGAATTTGCGAAGCATCGGTATACTGCTCCGCGATCAGTTGTCCAAGGTCGAACGAGAAGTTGCGCTCCCGACCGATCCGCTCACCGCGAACCTGCACTTCGCTCTTGGTCAGCCAGCGGTCGCGCTGGGTGGCAAAAATATTGAAGGAACCTTCGTTGTCGTAAAAGCTGTAGTTATAGGGGAAGACACTTGCGATGGTCTTGACCTGGGCGCGCAGGTACTTGTTGGCATACTCGGCCCAGAGATGGATCACCGCCACCCCTCCGGGCGACAAATGGTTCTTGACGATCTCCATGAACTCCCGAGTCGTAAGGTGGAAAGGAATTCCGCCAGCCTTGTAAGCATCGAGGATGATCACGTCATAAACCTGCCCTGACTTGCGCAGCAGACGGCGACCGTCTCCAACCTGCACTTGCCCGTTCCTTTCCGGCTTGAAGCCGAAATACTTCTCGGCGACCTCGACCACCAACGGGTCGATTTCGATAATGTCGAGGGTTACTTCGGGAAACTTGCGGGCAATGAATTGGGCCATCGCCCCGCCCCCCAGCCCCAGCATCAGAACTCTTTTGATCGGCGGCTCGGCAAAGGCAAAGCCAGCCATCACCGAGCGGGTGTAAGCGTAGTGCAGAAAATCGGGATTGCTCAGGCGCATGACCGTCTGCTCGTAAACCCCGAACTGCATGTAACGCAAACCGTCACTCTTGTCGTAGACCTGGATGCCGGTGTAGGGGGAATCCCCCTCGAACACCAGCCGGTCGACGGCCAATGCTGGACAGCATAATAAGCCCAGCACGATCAATAAACAGGCCAAGAGCCTGAAAACTGACATGAAGATACCCTCGCTTTCAGAGGGGACACACACCGTGTGTGTCCCCGGTTCGGTTCCAGCGGCGGATGAACACCGTGACCTCGGTCTTGCCGATCGCCCCCTTGGCGACGGCAAGCACCATCTCGGCGAAGCCATCCTCAGGCGCATCGAGATCGTGGCCATTCAGGAGCAGAAACACCAGTGCTGCCACCGCACCAACTCTTTTGTTGCCGTCGAGAAAGGGACGGTCCCTAACCAGATGAAAGAGATAAGCGGCGGCCATCTCGTAGACATCGGTGTGTAGGAACTTGCCCCTGTAGGTCGCCATCGGAATGCCGAGGGCCGATTTGAGCAACTCCATCTCCCGAATGCCAGATGTCCCGCCGTAACGGGAAATCTGATCGCGATGGATTTCAAGAATCTCGGCGAGGGTCAGAAACCTCACCAATTACTCTGCCAACCTCTTGAGTGCCTTGGGATAGCGGGCATTGACCTTGTCGAGAGCGGCCGAGAACGCCTCGCTTTGGCCCTTATCTTTGATGGGCGAAAGAATCAGCACCTGCCCGTCGGTGGTAATATCGAAAGGTGTCTCGGCATCGGCTCCGAGCAGCTCCAAAACCGGTTTTTCGATGACTAGCGCCAGACTGTTGCCGTGCTTGGTCAAGGTTTTTATCATGACGACCTCCGAGGCTATCCGTTAGCACACTGTATAAACAAAGGATAAACTCGCTCTTGGTTCCAGTCAAGGCTGCAGATTGGGGACACTACTGAAAGTGTCACCGATTAATCACGTAAATCATTGGCTTGCTGGTTCACTCTGGTATTTCGGCTCATCCTGTCCATCGACCCATACCACCAGCAGGTGACTGAATCCGGCATCGTCAACAAAGTACCGGATATGCAGCCGCCGGTAAGCAATATTGATGACGGCCAGATGAAACTCACGCTCGACACCCCCAAGGTTCTTTCGTCTGACTGGCCATCCATGTGGGTGGTGGTCAATCACATTCAGGACCGTTTCCATGGCTTGAGGAAGGGCCAGGTAAGCGAGGGGGCTCGACCTTCTCAGGTAACTTCTCAAGTCGCCATACGCCGCGAGGAACGTCGGAGTACGACGGATTTTCAGGAATCTCCCCGACATTATCGTTTAGGACACAACCCCAAGGCTGGGAGCATTTCGCGGCCGGCGTTCCGATCGTCTTCGATCATCTGCAGCAGGTCATCAACGGGCTCAGACAAACCGGCCTCGACTTCCCCCCAGGACTGAAGGGTCATGAGGTCGGCACGCTGCTCAAGGATATCCTCCTGGATCAAGCGACGCGCACCCGCCTTGAAAAATCCCTGGGGCGTCATCCCATGAACACGACAGTATTCATTGACATTCGACATTTCCAAATCATCAAGGGTCACGTTGACCTGGTTACGCTTTGCCATATCAACCAGCTCCTAGTTTTTTTAGGAATCCTAGCAATTGTCCGGTTTTTTTTCAAGGCTGATTTGACATAGGTCCTTTTCTCAAGCGTAAGTGCGTGTTCCGAGCCAAGCCTTCCCGTAGTCAGAATTGAGCAACATGGCTAGACTTAGCTAAACTACAGGAAGGTGATGCCATGAAAGTCAACATGCACGAAGCCAAGAGTCAGCTGTCGGCGTTGGGAGAGAAGGCGTGGCAGGGCGAGGAGATCATCATCGCCAAGGCCGGCAAGCCTTACATGGAACTGCGCCCTTACCGCCCCAAGCGGGCACCGAGAACGCCCGGGCGCTGCAAAGGTCAAATTGTCATCGCCCCTGATTTTGACGTCACCCCGGAAGAGATCATCAGGTCTTTCGAGGGAGACGAATGAAACGCATCCTCCTCGACACCCACGTCCTCCTCTGGTGGCTGGCCGACAATCCTCGCCTGGGGAGCGAGGCACGGAACCTGATCGGCGCGGCCGCAAACAGCGTTTACGTCAGCGCAGCCACCACATGGGAAATCGCCATCAAGCAAGGAATTGGTAAAGTCACCGCACCGGATGACCTCGATAGCATCGTCGATCTGGAAGGGTTCGAAAAACTGCCGATCAGCCTCTACCACGGGCAGCAGGCCGGCCGACTCCCCCTACTCCATCGTGACCCCTTCGACGGCATGCTGGTAGCTCAGGCCAAAGCGGAGGGGCTGACAGTCATGACTGCCAATCGACACATTGCAATCTACGACGTCAACACGCTCGACGCCGGCCGTTAGTAAACACCCCGAGGAGGATTTCAAGAGGGGGGGCTCCCTGCAGATTCCCAGATTGCAAGCCTGGCACCAATGACAGGCAGCCCGTCCAGCCCATCATTGAGCCTTATTGGGGACACACACGGTATGTGTCCCCGGTGAAAGCTGACCAATGCGGGTCACTTTGGGGGACACATACCGTGTATGTCCCCAAGTGGTTGACGTACTCGTTCTGCCTGTTGAATAGAAGTTACCTTCTCGAGATCATTTGTGTCCATCAGGTATGAACGCCAATCACCAAACAAGATTTGTAGCGGCGAATGCTTCACAATGGGGTCGTTTTTCAGGCCGACGTGGTGCCGCGCACTGCTCCAGAGATAATCCTCCGGGGCGGACACCAAACCAGCCTCGACC
>PKTY01000019.1 GCA_002869725.1 Desulfuromonas sp.
AAATGCCTGGCCAGGGTCTCCCAAGCATCGGGAGCAAAGCCAAGGCCGAAATGCCGGACGGCTTCGCCGTCGTAACCGCGCTGACGCAGGTAGCGACGCGCAACACCCCCCTCCGGGGCATTGAGCAAAATCTCTGTGTACAGCTCCGCAGCAGCCTGGTTGATGCGATAGAGCTGTTGCCGCTGCTCGCGATTATGCAACTCAGCCGGAGTTGTTTCCTGTTCGGTGACCTCGATTCCGACTTGCTCGCCGAGGCGGCGAACAGATTCCGGAAAGGTCAGTCCCTCGATGCGCATCAAAAAGGAGAAGACATTGCCACCGACACCGCAGCCAAAACAGTGGTAGATCTGGCGGGGGGAATTGACGTTAAAGGATGGCGTCTTCTCTTGATGAAAGGGACACAGCCCCTGATAGTTGCCCCCCGATTTCTTGAGAGGAAGATAGCGGCCAATGACCTCGACGATATCGGCCCGCTCGCGAATCTCACGGATCTTGTCCTCATCGATCAGGCCCATCAGTGGCGCATCTCCACCAGAGTGATATTATCGCCCCCTTGCGTGATATCTGCAGCGTGGAAGCTGGTGACTTCACGGCGGTTGGCCAGCAGTTCGCGAACCGCCCGACGCAGAATCCCCTGGCCGGAGCCGTGGACCACTTCGATCTGCTGCTGGTTGTGCAGCATGGCCTCGTCAAGGAAACGTTCGAGCAGTTGCTGGGCCTCATCGACCCGTTTTCCAACCAGCACCAGTCGCGGACGAAAAGCCTGTCGTTCAACCCGGTCGCGGATACGGGGAGGCTGAACCTTCTGAGCGGCGAAGCGGCGCGGATGATATTGACGCAGGGACTTGAGAGGCTGTCTGATCCTTTTACCACCCATGTCGAGTTCGACCTGGCGCGCATCACATTTGACCACCACGGCATCGATGCCAAGGGCAGGGACAAACAGGCGCTCGTTGACCTCGACCTGTTGCGGCATGTCACCCGGGTCATTGCTTGCGTTCCGGGGAAGGTCCTTGCGCAAGCCACGAACCTTGCCTGTCAGGCGGGCCCGCTCACTCGACTTGAGCCGTTCGGGTTTGATCTCGCTGAACAACGCACGTAATTTAGCCTCAGCATCGGCCAACAGCCGGCTCCCCTGCAGGCGGGTTTCGGCAAGGATGGCATCGCGCCGACCGTTGAGGTCCTCGCGCAGCTGCCGACTTCGTTCCCGCTCCCGTTCAGCCTCCTGGCGCAGGCTGCCGGCAACACTGAGCTCCTCTTCAAGAGCAATTCGCAAACTTTGCAACCGCTCGATGATCTCCTGGCCCGAGAGCTGGTCATGGCCAAGGTAGTGAGAGGCTTTTTGCAGAAGCTGGTCCGGCAGACCGAGGCGTTCGGCAATAGTAAAGGCGTGACTGGCGCCGGGGATGCCGTACTGCAGGCGGTAGGTCGGCTGCAGGTTTTCTGCATCGAACTCGACGGCGGCATTCTCGACCCCTCGCTCCAACTGGGCGTAGCCCTTGATGATGTGCAGATGGGTGGTGGCCAGAATGCGTGCCCCGGCCTGACGCAGCAGGTCAAGGGCGGCCAGGGCGAGAGCGGCTCCTTCATTGGGGTCGGTGCCGGTACCGAGTTCATCGAGTAGTACCAAGGCTCCATGGCTGGCTCGTTCGAGGATCGTCTTCAGTCGAACCAGGTGACCGGAGAAGGTCGAAAGGCTCTGTTCGATACTCTGTTCATCGCCGATATCGGCAAGGACCGGAGCAAAAGGGTAGATCCGACTGCCTGCGGCACAGGGGATTGGTAGACCGGCACGCAGCATCAGGGTGAGAAGCCCAGCCGTCTTGAGGGCAACAGTTTTGCCACCGGTATTCGGTCCGCTGATAATCAGGGCCGACTGCTCTGAATTGAGCAGCAGGTCGCAGGGGATAACCGCCCTTGGTTCCCCGTTGCTCTCATTTACGGCCAGGATCAGCAATGGATGGCATGCCGCGCGCAGTTCGAGCAACGGTTCTGTAACCAGCTCCGGCACCCGGGCCAGGGTGTCGCGACTAAAGCGAGCAATGGCCTGACGCAGGTCGAGGTGGGCGAGGACCTCCTGGTTGACGGTCAGTGTCTGACGGTTGTTGCGCACTTCGGCGGTCAGACGGCTGAGGATGCGCTCGATCTCACGCACGATTTCGCGCTCGAGGGTCGAAATCCGGTTGTTCCCCTCAAGAACCGCGGCCGGTTCGAGAAAGAGGGTCTGGCCGCTGGCGGAAACATCATGGACAAACCCCTTGACACGTCCACTATGGTCGGCCCGTACCGGGACCACGTAGCGGCCGTTACGGTCGGTAATCAGGGTTTCCTGAAAGACGCCCTGGAGATCATCACTACCGAGTAGTCGCTCCAGCTGATTCTTGACCCGCCCACGTTCGCGCTGCAGCTGACGACGCAAATCACCAAGTTCAAAGGAAGCGTTGTCAAGGATTTCATCACGGGGACCGATGCAGCGGCGGATCTCTTGAGCCAGATCAGGCAGTGGTGTCAGCTGCTGCGTGAGTTCAGTCAGTCGGGGGGTGGTCTCGCTGGCCAGCAGCCGAGTGCGACAGGCAGCAGCGGCCTCAATGGCGAACCGGACTTCGCGCAGGAACTCCGGCTCGAGGAGCAGCCCGTCGATATGAAGCTCGGCAAGATGCTCCTTGAGGTCGATTCCATTGCCGACCGGCAGCGGACCTTCGTTCTCTAACAGGGAACGGGACTCTTCAGCCTCCTGCAAAGCCTCAAGAATCTCCTGGTGGTCCCAAAGCGGCCTTAGATCAAGCGCCCGTTGCCGCCCGTAGGGGGTCTGGGTGCGACCGGCAAGGGTTTTAACGATCGCGGGGAATTCGAGCTGGGCGAGGCTCTCGCCCGCTAACCCGAGGCTGGTTCCGTGGGGGGACCGGTTCATCTTAAAATCTGGCGACTCCCTTCGAAGGCCGCTTTGCCAAGTTCAGTAAAAGGAGGGGCGAGCTGCGACTGCTTGAGTGTTTTGTCCCACCCCCAGGGGAGTGGACGTAGGGAGAGGGCAAACATCACCACCGCCAGCAGAAGAGTCGCCTGAATCAGGCCGAACAGTCCTCCGAGCAGGCGATTAAAACAACCGAGGAAGAGCAGTTTGACAAACTTGGAGAGAAGAAAACCCAAGGCCAAAAAAAGAATCATGGTGGTAAGAAAGAGCGTACTGAAGGTGATGCCAAGAGCGATGGGAACTGGCAGATCGGCGCGGCTGAGGAGCGCATCGGCCAGCGGACCGTGGAAGCGAAAAGCCAAGAAGGCTCCGAGAAAGAGTCCGGCCAGGGAACAGGCCTCCTTGAGCAGTCCGCGGAGCAGGCCCTTGATCAGAAAGCCGATCAGGATGACCAAAATAGCAATATCAAAACCGTTCATGGCCGATAGCGGATCACGCTCCGAGCTTGCTGCGCACCAGCTGGCTGACCAGCTTGCCATCGGCCCGACCGGTGGTTTGGGGGGTCAGCTGCTTCATGACCGTTCCCATGTCGCGCGGGGAGCTGGCTCCGGTCTCGGCAATCGTCTGTTCCACCATCGAGACCAGTTCGGCCTCGGTGAGCTGCGCCGGCAGAAACTCCTGCAGCACAGCCAACTCCTGCTCCTCCTTGTCGGCCAGTTCGGGACGGGTCGCCCGGTAGGCATCGGCTGCCTCACGGCGCTGCTTGACCAGGGTTGACAGGACTCTGATGGTTGCAGCGTCGTCAAGTTCTCCACGGGCCTCGATTTCAGCATTCTTGAGAGCGGTTCGAGCCATGCGGATGGCGTTCAGACGCAGACTGTCTTTGGCCTTCATGGCCTCTTTCATCGCTTCGGTCAGACGTTGCTGGATCGACATAAACCTTATTCTCCCTTGCTGCGGGCGGCTTTTTCCGCCAGCCCGGACATCCCGAAGCGGCGCTGAAGTTCATCATAGATTTCCTGGGGTGGCAGCTCATAGTAGCCGAGCAGAACCAGACAGTGAAACCAGAGGTCTGCCATCTCGCTGATCACCTCGGACTGTTCCCCGCCCTTGCCTGCAACCGCAACCTCGGTCGCCTCCTCACCGATTTTACCGAGCACCTTGTCGAGCCCCTTGGCATAGAGGGAGGCGACATACGATGCTTGCGAGGGGTGTCGCTTGCGTTCCAGGACCACCTGGTAAATGGCGTTGAGAATGTCGCTCTTTTCGTTCATGCGATCTCCTGCCTGGGGCGCACGGCAACTCCGTGTTCATGAAGGTACTGCTTGCATTCGCCGATGGTGTGTTCCCGGAAGTGAAAGATGCTGGCGGCCAGCGCCGCGCTGGCGCCCCCCTCGACCAACCCTTCACGGATATGCTCGAGGTTTCCGACGCCGCCGGAGGCGATGACCGGAATGCCGACCAGGTCGCTGACCGCCCTGGTCAGGGGAATGTCGTAGCCGTCCTTGGTGCCGTCGCAATCCATAGAGGTCAGCAGGATCTCTCCGGCACCGTAGGATTCCATGCGTGCGGCCCACTCCAGAACATCGATGCCGGTCGGATTGCGCCCACCGTGGGTGTAGACCTCCCACGCCAACGGTTCGGAGCCAGCGACCCGCCTGGCGTCAATGGCAACCACGATGCACTGGGAACCGAAACGTTCGGCCGCTTCACGGACGAACTCGGGACGATGAACAGCGGCAGTGTTGATCGAGACCTTGTCAGCCCCGGCGTTGAGCAGGTTGCGGATATCGGTAATCTCACGCACTCCGCCACCGACGGTCAGCGGCATGAACACCCGCTCGGCGGTGCGAGCCACCACGTCGAGGATGATATTGCGCTTGTCGCTGCTTGCCGTGATATCGAGGAAGGTCAGCTCGTCAGCGCCCTGGATGTCATAAGCAGCGGCAGCTTCCACCGGATCTCCGGCATCACGCAGTTCGACAAACTGCACCCCCTTGACGACACGGCCATCTTTGACATCAAGGCATGGGATGATGCGCTTGGTCAACATGTCAGTCGATCTCTTGGCGGGTCAAAGCCACCGCCTGCCGCAGGTCGATGGCGCCGTTGTAGATCGCTTTGCCGGCGATGACCCCTGTGACTCCTGAAGCTTCGATGGCCATCAGGCGACGGATATCGTCCAGGGAGGAGAGCCCCCCCGAGGCGATGACCGGGACGCTGACCGCTTCGGCCAGTTTCTGGGTAGCTGTGATGTTCGGCCCCTGCAACATGCCATCGCGAGCGATGTCGGTGTAGATGATCGCCTCGACCCCAAGACCTTCCATCTCCTTGGCCAGCTCGGTCGCCTGTTTTGCTGTGACATCGGCCCAGCCACGTACCGCGACCAGGCCGTCCTTGGCGTCGATGCCGACCACGATCTGGCCCGGAAACATTTTACAGGCTTCGGCCACCAGAGCGGGGTTTTCCTTGGCTACGGTCCCCAGAATCACCCGCGTCAGCCCGAGCTCAAGATAGGCTTCGATGGTCTGCAGGTCGCGAATGCCACCGCCGAGTTCGCTGGGAATTTCAATCGCTTCGACGATCGCTTTAATGGCCGCCCGGTTTTTAGGCACTCCGGCGAAGGCTCCATCGAGGTCGACAATGTGCAGGAATTCGCCCCCCTGCTCTTGCCAGATCCGCGCCTGGGCGGCAGGATCGTCGTTGTAGACCGTGTCCCTGTCCATCAGTCCCTGCTCAAGACGGACACACTTGCCTGCTTTCAAGTCGATTGCGGGAAGAATGATCATAGCGTCATAAATCTCTAAGTCAAAGGTTAGCGAAATTTTGAAAAATTTTCAGGCCGATGGTCTGACTTTTCTCGGGGTGAAACTGGGTGGCCATGATGTTGTCACGCCAGACCGAGGCGCAGAACTCGATATCGCCATAACGGCAGCTTGCGGCGACATCGTCGTCATTTTGGGCCTGGCAATGGTAGGAATGTACGAAGTAGACGTAACTTCCATCTTCGACCCCTTGCAGAATCGGCGAATCTTTGAGAATGCTGATGCTGTTCCATCCCATGTGCGGAACTTTGAGATGGGTGTTGTTTTCGGTCATGTCGGCCGGGAAGCGGCTCACCCGTCCAGGGATCAAACCGAGCCCCTGATGGCGGCCGAACTCCTCACTTTCATCGAACAGCATCTGCATGCCGACGCAGATGCCGAGTAGCGGTCTGCCCGCTGCGATATGCTCCAGCAAAGGTTCGACAAATCCTCCCTTGCGCAGGTTATCGATGCAGTCGCGGAAGGCGCCGACGCCGGGCAGGACGACCTTGTCGGTATTGACCAGGTCGGCCGGATTGCTGGTGACCCGGGCGGCATGACCGAGTTTTTCGAAAGCCTTGGCGACGCTTCGCAGGTTACCCATTTCGTAGTCGATGATGGTGATCATCTTAAGAGATCCCTATTCGAGTTTGCCCTTCGAGGAGAGGACACCCACGATGCGCGGGTCGTGCTGACAGGCCTCATCAAGGGCGCGGGCCAATGCCTTGAAAACCGCTTCGACGATATGGTGCAGGTTGTCACCATAGGCCAGATTGACGTGCAGGTTGGCACCGGCGTGGTTGCAGAAGGCGGTCAGAAACTCCTCGACCAGTTCCAGTTCGAAATTGCCGATCTGGGTTTTGGGGAGGGGGAGATTGCAGACCAGCAGGGGCCGGCCGGAAAAATCGATGATCACCGACGCCAGAGCCTCGTGCATCGGCATGGTACCGCGTCCGTAACGACGAATTCCGGCCTTGTCGCCGAGCGCCTGCCGGAAGGCCTCGCCGAGACAGATACCGACATCTTCGACCGTATGGTGGGAATCGATCTCGAGATCGCCACGAGCGGTCAGTTCGATGTCGAAGAAACCGTGACGGGCAATCTGGGTCAGCATGTGGTCAAAGAAGGGAACGCCCGACTCGATCCGGTAGCTGCCGCTACCGTCCAGGTTGAGACTCAGCGTGATCTCCGTTTCGTTGGTGGTACGTTCAATCGTCGCGGTACGGGTCATGCGAACCTCCGTTCCAAATCAGTTAACGCAAAGGAGCTAAAGAGAAAAGTAAAGACACTGCAAGTTCATCTTGGTTGAACTGATTGGTTTTGGGTTGTCTTTGGCTCTTGATTAACCTTTTGCGTCATTAGCGTTACATCCTATTAATCATTCCTTAACCGGATCGCCACCGATTTCGCGTGAGCTTCCAGCCCCTCCAGTTCGGCGATGCCGGTGATGGCCGGACCCAGCCGCTGCAAACCGGCAGCAGAAAAACTGACAATACTCGATTTCTTGACAAAGTCATCCAGACCAAGCGGTGAGAAGAAACGCGCCGTGCCACCGGTGGGCAAGGTGTGGTTGGGACCAGCCAAATAGTCGCCGGCGGCCTCCGGGGTGTGGTGGCCGAGGAAGATCGCTCCGGCGTGACGTATTTTCGGCAGCAAGCCGAAAGGGTCGGCGACGGCCAATTCCAAATGCTCCGGGGCGATGCGGTTACTGAAAGCGATGGCTTCCTCGAGGTCGCGGGCAAGGATGATGGCACTGTAATCGTCGATCGCCCGCCGGGCAATGGCGGCGCGTTTGAGGCTGGCCAGCTGACTTTCGATCTCCTGCTCGACCTGGTGACCAAACTGTTCGCTGATGGTGATCAAAACTGCCGAGGCCAATTCGTCGTGTTCGGCCTGGGAGAGGAGGTCGGCGGCGATGTGTGCGGGATTGCCGCTGCCGTCATTGATCACCAGGATTTCGCTCGGACCGGCAATCATGTCGATGTCGACCCTGCCGAACACCAGCTGCTTGGCGGTCGCGACGTAGATATTGCCGGGTCCGGTGATTTTGTCGACCTTGGGGATGGTCTGCGTGCCAAAGGCCAGGGCAGCCACTGCCTGGGCGCCGCCGACCTTGAAAATGCGATCGACGCCAGCAATAGCCGCTGCAGCCAGGACATGGGGATTGAGTTCGCCGCGTGGAGCCGGCACCACCATGATCACCTCGCCGACCCCTGCCACCTTGGCCGGCACCGCATTCATCAGCACCGAGGACGGATAGGCAGCCTTGCCGCCGGGGACGTAGATGCCAACTCGGTCGAGGGGGGTAACCATCTGGCCGACCAGCACATCCTGTTCATCGGTGGAGAGCCAGGTGTCCTGTTTCTGTTTACGGTGGTAATCGGCGATGCGCTTTGCCGCCAGGTGCAGTTGATCCAGGGTGGTCGGCTCAACCTGGGCCAAGGCGACTTCGATTTCACCGGAGGTGACCTGGCAGCTCTCGGCCGTCAGCTCGAGATGGTCGAACCGGGCGGTGTAGTCGAACAGGGCCTGATCGCCACGGCTGCGGACATCGTCGATGATGGCACGAACCGTCAGCTCAACCTCGGCCGAAACAGCCTCGCCCCGTCCGGCGATTGCCGAGAAAACGTCTTCGAAATCGGGATCGGTAATTTTCAAAAAGCGGATCATGCCATCTCCTGCCGATCGTGCCGAGCCGAGTCGGCTTGCTACCCGGAAATACGCGGGCCGTCCTCGACGACCTTTTCCAACCCGTCAAGAATTTCGATAATACGGCGATGCTTGGTTTTCAGACTGGCCCGGTTGACGATCAGCCGGCTGGTCACTTCAGCGATGGTCTCGACCTCGACCAGGCCGTTCTCCCGCATGGTCCCGCCTGTCGAAACCAGGTCGACAATCCGCTCGGCGAGACCGACCAATGGTGCCAGCTCGATGGAGCCGTAGAGCTTGATCACCTCGACCTGCACCCCTTTGGCGGCAAAGTAACGTTCCGTAATATTCGGGTACTTGGTGGCGATGCGAATGTTCGACCAGCCAGCCGGGTCATCGTCCTTGACCAACTCCCTCGGCTCGGCCACGACCAGCCGGCAGTAGCCGAACTGCAGGTCGAGGGGTTCGTAGAGGTCCCTGCCCTGCTCAAGCAGAGTGTCCTTGCCGACCACTCCGATATCGGCACAGCCATGCTCGACATAGGTCGGCACATCCTGAGCTCTCACTGCCATAAACCGGTATTTGTCGGCATGGTTGGCAAAGACCAGCTTACGGCCGGGATCGTCCATTTCGGCACAGGTGATGCCAACTTTGGCGAACAGCGCCATCGAGTCTTGGAGGATACGCCCTTTTGGGAGTGCAAATGTCAGGTAATCACTCATCTCACACCTGTGGTTGGTCTTTAAAGAAAGCAAAAAGGTTTTTTGCAGTAGCAGACACTATTCAGCATCCTGTTCAGATGCTGTATTCAAATCCCCTGTCCCTTTGCTGACAACAAAACACAGTTTAACCAGAGCCCGGCTCCCAGTCACGCGGTTTTATGCCGAGACACGCTCAATGTCGGCGCCAAGTTTGCGAAGTTTTTGTTCCAAACCCTCGTAACCCCGGTCGAGATGATAGATGCGTGAGAGCTCTGTGGTGTTGTCAGCGGCCAGGCCGGCCAGGACCAGACAGGCACTGGCCCGCAGGTCGGTCGCCATAACCGGTGCCCCGAGCAGCTGTTCGACCCCTTGTACCGTAGCCGTGTGTCCGTCGATGTTGATGTCGGCTCCCATGCGTTGCAACTCACAGACATGCATGAAACGGTTCTCAAAGACTGTCTCGCTGACGACACTGGTCCCCCGGCCGATCGCCATCAGGGCCATGAACTGAGCCTGCATATCGGTCGGGAACCCGGGGTAGGGCTGAGTGCGGATATTGACCGGGCAAATTTCTCCCGGTCCGGTCACGCAGATTCCGGCCTCGTCAATGTCGATGTCGGCACCGACTTCTTCGAGCTTGCTGAGCAGCGCCTCGTTATGCTCCGGCCGGGCGCCCAAAACCCGGACCTGGCCGGCGGTCATGGCCGCGGCCAGCAGCAAGGTTCCGGCCTCGATGCGGTCAGGCATCACCGCATAGTCCATCGGTTTCAGTTCATCGACCCCCTCGATAGTCACGGTGTCGCTGCCTGCTCCCTCGATCTTTGCTCCCATCCCTTGCAGGGCCCGGACCAGGTCAACAATTTCCGGTTCCCGAGCGGCGTTCTCCAAGACGGTGGTCCCTTTGGCCAGGGTTGCTGCCATAATCAGGTTTTCCGTGCCGCCAACAGTCGGCAAGTCCAGGTAAATACGGGCCCCCTTGAGACGCTTGGCCCGGGCTTCCACATAGCCATGGTCAAGATGAATCTCAGCGCCCATAGCCTCAAGTCCCTTGAGGTGCAGGTTAATCGGTCGGGCACCGATAGCGCACCCTCCGGGAAGACTGACCCTGGCCAGACCGTAGCGGGCCAGCAGTGGACCGAGAACCAGCACCGAAGCCCGCATGGTGCGCACCAGTTCGTAGGGAGCCTCAAAGGTCGCGGGGGTATTCGAGGTCAGCACAACCCGGCCGTTGCGGCTTTCAACCGTGGCTCCCAGCCCGGCCAGCAGGTGCTCTGCAGTGGTGATATCACGCAGCTGGGGCAGGTTGCCGAGACGGTGCGGTCCCGGAGCCAGCAGGGTGGCGAATAGCAGCGGCAGAGCCGCATTTTTGGCGCCACTGACCGCAACTTCGCCGGTCAGGCGGCGCCCACCATGTATGATCAGTTTATCCATCGTGCGGCTTCCTAACCCCCTTTACCACCCGGGGGATTCCGGCGTAATCCTTGCGCTGGTCGATCTGTATCAGCCCTGCGAAGCGGAACAGCTAGGCAACCTGGGACGCCTGGCCGATCCCGACCTCGACCAAAAGCCCCCCTCCGCAAACCAGGCCCTGTTCAACCTGCGCGGTCAACAGACGATAGGCGTCAAGCCCGTCTGTGCCGCCGACCAGGGCCAGCCGCGGCTCATGGTCGCGGACTTCAGCCATCAACCCGTCCCAGTCGCTTGCCGGAATATAGGGCGGGTTACTGACGATCAGATCAAAGGGGCCTTCCGGCAGTTCGGACAGGTCGGCCTCCATGAAACGGATGCGTTCCTTGAGACCGTGCTGTTCGCTGTTGTGGCTAGCCAGGGCCAGGGCGTGCGGACAGACATCGATGGCGGTAAACTGCCAGTTTGGACGCTCGCTCGCCAAGGCAATGGAAATGGCGCCGCTACCGGTTCCGACATCGAGGATGCGCAACGGACCGTCCTGAGCTGAAGCCAGAGCTTCTTCAACGAGAACTTCGGTGTCAGCACGCGGAATCAGGACCCGCGAATCGACCCGCAAGTTGAGTGACCAGAACTCGGTGCAGCCCAGAATATACTGAACCGGCTCATGATTAACCCGTCGGCGCACGTAATCGCGGAAGCGGTCGAGTTCAGTATCTTTCAACGGCCTGTCATAGTTGAGGTAGAGGCCGACTCGGTCAAGGTCAAGAGCCTCAGCCAACAGCAGTTCCGCATCCAGACGTGGGCCATCGATGCCCCGCTCGAAAAAATAGTTGGCTGTCCACTTGAGGATCCTGAGAACCGTCCAGCGCTCCACCGTTGCTCAGGACTCCTGGCCGGCCATCAGCTCTGCCTGATGATGGGTGATGAGCGCATCGATCACCTCATCGAGGCCTCCCTGCATGATCGCTTCCAGCTTGTAGAGAGTCAGACCGATGCGGTGGTCAGTGCATCGCCCCTGGGGAAAATTGTAGGTACGGATGCGTTCGGAGCGATCGCCACTGCCGACCTGACTCTTGCGATCGGCAGCCATCTTCGCCTGCTGCTCGGCTTGCATGCTCTCCAGGAGCCGGGCCTGAAGGACTTTCATCGCCTTGGCCTTATTCTTGTGCTGGGATTTTTCGTCCTGGCAGGAGACCACCACCCCGGTCGGGATATGGGTAATGCGCACCGCCGATTCGGTCTTGTTGACATGCTGACCTCCGGCACCGGACGCTCGGAACAGGTCGATGCGCAAGTCGCTCGGGTCGATAGCGACTTCGACATCCTCGGCCTCCGGGAGGACGGCCACTGTGCAGGCAGAGGTGTGGATTCTCCCCTGAGCCTCGGTTTCCGGAACCCGTTGAACTCGGTGGGTGCCACTTTCGAAGCGAAACCGTCCGTAGGCCCCCTGGCCGGTCATCAGGGCGATAACCTCCTTGAAACCGCCGACCTCCGCTTCGGCAGAGCTTAAGATCTCCACCTTCCAGCGCTGCCGCTCGGCATAACGACTGTACATGCGAAACAGGTCGCCGGCAAAAAGGGCGGCTTCGTCGCCACCGGTGCCAGCCCGGATCTCGAGAATCAGGTTGCGATCGGCGTTGGGATCCTTGGGCAGCAACAGAACCCTCAGCTGGTCGGCGAGGTCATGGTGCCTGACTTCGAGTTCTTCGACTTCGGTCCTGGCCATCTCCCGCACTTCGGGGTCGACATCGCGCAGCAGCTCACGGCTTTCCTTGAGCTCCGAATCGGTTTTACGATACTGGTCATAGACCGCCACCACTTCCGACAACTCGGCATGTTCCTTGGTCAGGTTGCGATACCGCCCCTGATCAGCGATCACCTTGGGGTCGGAGAGCTGCCCCTCGATTTCACGGAAGCGATCGGCGACTTCTTCGAGTTTGTCGATCATACTCATGGTGTGTCGCCGCTCCCATTCTGGTCGACCCGTTCAGCATACTCGCGGCGCACTTCAGCAGCCGCGCCACAGGTCATGCTCCCTTCGGGGCAGGACCCGCGCACACAGCCAGGGCCGGCCTTGGCAAACAATAGCGGGGCCCGATCGATTGCCAGTTTCAGCATCTGCTCGGCCATGGCGCGAATCTCCCATTGTGCTCTGCGGCAGCAACGCAGGGAGAAGAAATGATGGAGTTCGCGAGCGTTCATGGTCATCACCAGCTTGGTGGCGGCGGCGTTGGGAAGAACAAAACGGGCATCCTCGGCCGGTACCCCGGCAGCGAGCAGGTCGCTGTAGAGTCGGTGAGTCTCCTGCAGGTGCTGCTGGTAGCGGTCGGCCAGCTCAGGCAAAACCTCGATGCTTGACGGAGTCACGGCCACAAAGGGGGCGTGGTGTGACACATAGCGCTGACTCTGCTGAGAAAAGGAGGCGATGCGGTGTCGTACCAGCTGGTGCGAGCAAGCCCGGCTGATCCCCTCGACGCCGAAGGTGAAACTGACGTGCTCAAGCACTGAGAAGTGGCCGATCTCAACAATTTTGCCGAGCAGTCTGGCGACCTGGTCGCTCCCCTGGCCGAGCAGTTGATCGATGGAGGAGTCAGAGTAGCAGAGGCGGGCGGCTGCCGCTGCGACTTGCTCGGGATCCGGGGTATGTGTCAGAAGTTGAACGCGCATGACCTTGCCGCGAAGCATGGTGACAGGCCCAGGTTTCGCCCACGAACAAGAGTTGCTCGGGCGAAAGGGGCTTGGACGGCTGGAAAATCAGGTTCTGGAAAAAAAGACGGCCCGTCAAGGGCCGTCAGCTTACTCTACTGGGGCTTAGCGTACTTCTTGCGGAACCGTTCAATCCGACCCGCAGTATCGATTAGTTTCTGCTTGCCGGTGAAGAACGGGTGGCAGGCCGAGCAGATTTCCGTGGAAATCTCCCCCCCCTTTGTGGAGCGGGTCTCTATGCTGTTGCCACAGTGGCACTTGATGGTAGCGTCCTGGTATTTGGGATGGATCCCTTCTCTCATCGCGCAACTCCTCAAACGTTTTAGTGGTGCCTGGCAGGTACAGGCGTAGCGAACTGGCTAAGGCTGCCAGCCAAAGGTGTAACTAGCTATCATTTTTCGCGAGGGAATGCAAGTTTTTAGAGCTGGCATTCTCTCGCTACTGGTTCATGCTATTGAAAAAATCCTGATTGGTCTTGGACTCGCCCAGCTTATCGAGCAAAAACTCCATGCTGTCGACCACGTTCATCGACGACAACACCTTGCGCAACAGCCAGATACGCTGCAGGGTGTTCTGGTCGATCAGCAGTTCCTCACGACGCGTCCCAGACTTGTTGATGTCGATGGCGGGGAAGGTGCGTTTGTCGACCAGACGGCGGTCGAGGTGAAGCTCCATGTTGCCCGTCCCCTTGAACTCTTCGAAAATCACCTCATCCATCTTGCTGCCGGTGTCAATCAGTGCGGTGGCGATGATGGTCAGGCTCCCCCCTTCCTCGATATTGCGCGCTGCGCCAAAGAACCGTTTCGGTTTGTGGAGAGCATTGGAGTCGACGCCGCCGGAGAGAATCTTGCCGGACGGGGGGACCACGGTATTGTAGGCTCGGGCCAGGCGGGTAATCGAGTCGAGAAGAATCACCACATCCCGCTTGTGCTCGACCAGGCGCTTGGCCTTTTCGATGACCATCTCGGCAACCTGGACGTGGCGGGTGGCCGGTTCATCGAAGGTCGATGAGATCACTTCGCCATCGACGGTGCGCTGCATGTCGGTCACTTCTTCCGGGCGTTCATCGATCAGCAGGACGATCAGGTAGACCTCAGGATGGTTTGCAGTGATCGAGTTGGCAATATTCTGCAGCAGAATGGTCTTGCCGGTGCGCGGCGGGGCGACGATCAGCGCCCGTTGCCCCTTGCCGACAGGAGCCGCCAGGTCGATGACCCGCGCGGAGAAATTGTCCGGTGTAGTCTCAAGCTGCAGTCGCTCTTCAGGGTAGAGTGGTGTGAGGTTGTCGAACAGGGTCTTCTCTCTGGCTACCGCCGGATTCTCGAAGTTGACTTCGGAGACCTTGAGCAGGGCAAAGTAGCGCTCCCCCTCTTTTGGGGGGCGAATCTGCCCGGAAATGGTGTCAACGGTACGCAGGTTGAACCGACGGATCTGAGATGGAGACACATAAATATCATCGGGACCGGGAAGATAGTTGGCGTCAGGAGCCCGCAGAAAACCAAAGCCGTCGGGAAGGATTTCCAGAACCCCTTCGCCGAAGATGGCCCCGTTTTTAGCGGATGTCGCATTGAGGATGGCAAAGATTAGATCCTGTTTGCGCATCCCGGCTGCGCCCTCGACCCCCAATTCCTTGGCAATTGCCGAGAGGTCGGTAATCTTCTTCTCTTTCAGTTCCTTCAGGTTCATTCGGTCTCCTTAAGATAGATAAAAATATTTGCGGGAACGACAGAAACAGCGGTCGCGGTGCCAGATGAAGAAGCCGACACCAGTCCTCGGCTGGTCCTAGATCCTCAAGGCGAAGGCCCTGGTATCAAGGAAATGGCCCAGCAAAGTTCGGAGGCTGTACTTTCGTTGGCCGAGCTGGTCGTTTAAGGTTGGGTCGCTAAAATCTCGCAGGTTGCTAGCAGGTCGTTCTCTTGTTCGGAAGTCTTTAATTATGGTGAAAGGAGTATACAGTCCGGATTCGTGATAGGAAGGTCAATCAGTTTGCTCTTATTTAACGGCATTTTGTCCGGCTGTCAATGGGGCAACTGCTTTTTTTGTCCTGGTGAGGATCTGTCCGCCCTGCGCAGCGGCGATTTTTCTGATGTCAAAGTGGGCGACCGCCCATGACAGAAGCTGCTGCGGAGCCTCTCCTTCCATCTCCCGAGGAACCTGCTGACCGAGAAACCTCAGAGCCTCAACCATCGCCTGACTGTCACCGGAGCTGATCGCTGCACCATGACGTTTGCTGAGTTTTATCCCGGCTAAATCGGTGGCCAGGGGGAGGTGGATATAGTCTGGTATCGGGTTGCCGAAAGCAGCGTGCAGAAAAATTTGGCGAGGCGTCGAGGTCAGCAGATCAGCACCGCGGACCACCTGATTGACCCCGCTTTCCGCGTCATCGACCACCACTGCCAGCTGGTACGCAAAGAGCCCATCGGCCCGTCTTAACACAAAATCACCCACGGCCTCTTCGAGACCCTGGCTGATCGGTCCGAACACTCCATCTGTGAAGCAGATGACCTGCCGGGGGACGCGAACACGCAGAGCGCGCGGCCGACGTCCCGGAGCAAGCCCATTGCGACAGTGGCCCGGATAGATTGGGCCTTCTTCACCAGGATGCGGGGCGCTGGCCAGGATCTCCTTGCGCGAGCACCCACAGGGAAAAATCAGCCCTCGTTCCGTGAGACTTTCAAGGGCCTGCTGGTAGGCCTGTTGACGACGGCTCTGCCAGAGAATTTCACCGTCCCAGTGCAAACCCAGCCGCTCCAGGGTACGCAAGATCTGGTCGGCAGCTCCCGGAACCACTCGGGGTGTGTCAAGATCTTCCATGCGCAGCAGCCAGCGGCCACTAAGACGGCGAGCCAGACAGAAGCTGCCAATGGCAGCGATCAGCGAGCCGCTATGCAGCGGACCCGTGGGACTTGGGGCAAATCGGCCGACAGGCAGAGTGGTCATCATTGAAAAAGGACAGCAGACGGTTGACAATCAGAGGGAAAGACGCTATTGAACACAAATATTGTTATTAATGCAATCTGCGATTTGGAGAATTTGACTCTTGATCATTACTCGTGCCACCGAATACGCGATCCGCGCCATTTTGCACATGTCTCGCCAGCCACGCGGCGAGATTGTTTACAAGAAGGATATCTGCAAGGCCCAGGAGATAACTCCGGCCTTTTTGACCAAGATTCTACAACCTTTGATCAAGGCCGGCATCGTCGGTTCCCAGCGCGGAGTCGGAGGCGGTTTTTTCCTGGCCAGGGATCCGGCTGAAATCACTCTCCTCGATGTGATCAAGGCCCAGGAGGGCCCCGTCTATCTCAATCAGTGCCTGATTGAAGAGGGGGCTTGCAGTCGAGAGTTCTTCTGTCCGGTGCACGGCGCCTGGCGCGCGATACGCGAGGAATTCATGGCAATCCTCTCCCGCTACGATTTCGCTACCCTGGCGGCCGATCCCCAGGGCCAGCTGCCAATCGATATCCGACAGACACCTACCAAGAGCGATTGACAAAAAACACCCTGGAGACCAGGAGGGCAAGTCTTCCAGGGCGAAACAGGGAGTTGCGTCCAACCCCCCGATAAATCCTCTTTCACTTTTATTCTACCGCCCCAATGGATGGCTGACAACCCCTTCGCCGGGATATTTCTTCCCAAAAAACTTGAACTTTCCTAAAAAAAATTCATAATGTTCCAAGTTGAGTTACTTAAATAAGCTTTCGTCTCATGTCCTTTGGTCTATGGCATCTCGCCTTAAGGAGGTTTCGCCTTGCGTTCACTACGTCTCCTTGCCTTGCTGGCAGCCAGCGGCATTCTGATCGCTGCCTGTAGCGATGTCGGTTCACTGCGTTCCACAAAACCCCTGCTGTCAACCGTCCAGGATTTTGAATTGCTTTTGGTCGGCAATCTCGAAGCCGATTATATCGGTGACGAGAACTGCCTCAAAAAGTGCCACACCCATGATAGAATCAGCCGGGACTTCAAACTCTCGATACATGGCGACCAGATATCGGCGGAGACCGGTCTGCCGCTGGTCAACTGCGAATCTTGCCACGGTCCCGGCAGTCTGGCCGTTGCCAATATAAGCCCCGAGCAGGCCTGCAACAGCAAGTCGCTGTTGCCGCTGCACGAATTCCCCGCAGCAGCCCAGGCGCTGATCTGCCTGAAGTGCCACTCTGCGGCCTCGACTCCCAATCTGACCAATTGGAACAGCAGTATTCATGCGACCAATGAAGTGAGCTGTTTCTCCTGCCACAAACTCCACGCGGGTCCTCAGCAGAAGCTCGGACGCAATGAGCAGTATGAGGCCTGCATCGAGTGCCACAGTCGAGTGGAAATGGAGTTCGCCCAGTTCTCCCATCATCCGGTGCCGGAACACAAAATGGCGTGCACCGACTGCCATGATCCGCATAACTCGTCAAATTCGACCAATCTGCGGGGGATTCAGATCAAGGCTGTCTGCACCAAATGTCATATGGAATACCAGGGACCTTTCGTCTACGAGCATGCTGATGTCACCGAGGATTGCAGTGTGTGCCACAGCCCCCATGGCTCACCCAACGACAACCTGCTGGAAGTAGGCGAACCCTTCCTCTGCTTGCAGTGCCATGCCGGACACAACAGCAGTTTCATGTCTGCCGGGGCCCTGCATGACACGTCTCGCAAACAGGCCTTCTACTCCCGTTGCACCGACTGTCATTCTACGGTACATGGCACGGACACCCCGACGGTCTATGGCGAGGGTTCATTCCTGGCACGCTAACATGTCATCGAGATCAGGAGGTCTTGAAGTGAAATTCACCAGACAGCAAAGTCTTGTTGCGGCCTTCTTCATTGCCGGGCTGACTATCCTTCCCGGTGTGTCACAGGCAGATATGGCCGATGTTGTTGGTTCAACGCAGCAGAGCATTGTCACTCTGCGTACCGGCTACCTCGGGCACAGCCTGAAAGATGAGCCGGGTCGGGCGGGTGAATTTAAAAGCCTGCAGTCCGGTCCGACATTCGACCTGCGACTGTTCGGGGATACAGGCCCCTTCTATCTTGATCTCGAAGGCGCCTATCGCAACGAAGATGACTACGCACTGAGCGCCGGCCTGAATGGTAAGGGGCAGGTGAGCTTAAGCGTACGTTCCGATCGCTTCGTTCACAACTTCAGCCATATCCCCTATGACAATACCGTCGAAGGGAGTCGTCCCGATTCCAACTTCGGCTCCGACCGAGGGTCTCAAACCCTCTTCTACAGCGATGCCGACCCCGGCGAATCCTACGGCCTGCGCCTTGACTTCAAAGAGGCCAAAGCCAAAGTCAAGCTACCGAATTATCCGGCGCATCTCAACCTGAGCTACTGGCGTTACGAAAAAAAGGGGGAGACCCAGCTGCGCTTTGCCGACCATGGTTCGGCCAACAACTGTAGCAGCTGCCATCTGCAAAGCCGAACCCGAACCGTTGACCGGGTCACCGAAGAAGTTAAGGTCGGCATTGATGCCCATGCCGAATATATCGACTTCGCTCTTGAAGGCCTTTACCGGCAATTCCGTGCCAAAGAGAAGGTTCCTGTCGACAGCTTCAGAGGTCGTGGGCAACTGGACCCAGGAGACTATCCCCACGATCAGATTCCGGACAGCACCCTCAAGGAGGTGGCGATCAAGTTAAGCTCGGCCCCTTCCGGAAGCCTGGTGGCAGGGCTCAGTCTGACTGCCGGCGAACGCGAAAACCGCTCCGATTCAGTCTTTGAAAAACCGATCCAGGCCAAAACCGACTACCTCAAATCGACGGCCGACCTGACCTATACCCCGAGCGCGAAATGGATGTACAGCTTCCGCTACCGGCGACTCAATCTCGATAATGACAACAGCGATGTACTGACCAGCTATGCCGGATCCGCGTCCACCCTACCGGTTCGTGAAGCCATCGATATCGAGCGGGCCTGGTACGAAGGGGTGGTCAACTACAATCCGTGGCGCTCTCTGACCTTAAAGGCTGAACTGCGCACCGAGGATATTGAAAGGGATTTTGCCGACAGCCAGGCCTGGAACCTCCCCAAAAACGAAATGGTGACCAAGGCAAAGGTCGGATTCCAGAGTCGCATGCTTGAACGTTCGGCTCTTAAGGTAAACGGCTGGCTGGCTTTCCAGCATAGCGACGACCCGGCTTACATATCCTCAGCCGAAAATCGTACCGAACTGTTTCTGTCGAGCACTTTTCTCCCCAAAAAGCGTTGGGGGTTGTCGGCCACCTTGACTGCCGTTGACGAGCGACGTGATGACTCGACGGTTGAACAGTTAAGCCGCGCCGGCGAGCTTTTTGATTACGACCTGGCTCGTAGCCAGCAGCAGCGAAAGGGTACATTTGGAGGCTGGTTTTCTCCAGCAGCTGGCCTGGTCCTTAATCTGAGCTACGGATACTTCTGGACGGCTATCGAGCAGGATCTGCTGTTCGGGACATCTCCCTCCTCTGATCCTGCCAGTGACAGGACGCTGGAGGATGAGGATGTCGACTTCCGCCAGACTGTCCACACAGTGACCGCGGGCGCCACCTGGCAGGCGACAGAGGAGATCGAGTGCCGTCTTGAGGGGTACCATATTCGCTCTCAGGCGTACTACTCACCGGATTTTCAGCAGGCTGACGTCAACTACTCCAACGGTGTGGGTATCATGTCCTCAGCCGACCTCAAAGAGATCAGCGAAATCGACACAACTCAGAATGGACTGCGCGGCAGAGTCAGCTGGCGGCTCAACGACCTCTGGTCTTGCAGCGTCGATGCGAGTCTCGACGATTATGACGCGAGTGGCAGCGACCTCTATGACGGAGTGGTACAGACCGCCATGGTCAGCTTTGCTCGCAGCTGGTAATCCGCTTGGGTTCTAGGACGAACGGGTTGTTTATGATGAAAAAGACGATTTTTCCGATGATGGTCGGTTTTGTCCTGACCATCTTATCTTGTTTGCCACAGCCAGCCATGGCTCAGCAGGTTGTCGCGGCGATCATCGTCGCCGATCTACCGCGTTACTCCCAGGCCTACGATGCCATGGTCGAAGTGCTGCGCGCGGGCGGGTTCGATGAAACGAAGCTGAAAATCTTCACCCAAAAGCCGAATGCCGACAAGATGTCGTTGATCAACAGTCTGCGCCGCTGCCAGTCAGCGAATGTCAACCTGGTTGTCACTTTTGGCTCTCGGGCCACAGCCGCAGCCATGAGTGAGCTCAAAGACATCCCCCTGCTGTTCGCCGATGTCTATGATCCAGTTGCCCTCGGTGTGGTCAAGAACCTGGCGGCTCCGGGGGCCGATGCGACCGGGGCCACCAGCAAGACCGACTTGACTGAACTGGTGGCCACGGTGCAGAAAATTCGACCTTTGCAGCAGGTTGGCGTTATCTTTACTGAGGGGGAGGCTGGCGCCGAGCAGCAGCTGGAGGAGCTCAGAGAGCTTGCCGCCAAGGCTGGTTTCAAGGTGGAGGCAGAGAACGCCCGCAACCCCAAGGAGGCCCTCGACAAGGCTGTCAAGCTGGCGTCATCGAGCGATGCTCTCTATCTGACGGAGAGTATCGCGGTCGGTCAGCAGGGGCCTGAAATTGTCAAAAAGCTGGCTTCATCCACCCTGATCTTTTCACAGATTCCCGGGCTTGCGGCACAGGGCGCGCTGGCCGGTCTCGAGGCTGATCCTGACGAGCAAGGCAAGTTGGTGGCCGTGCAAGTGCTGCAGATCCTGCAGGGGCAGAAAGCGCTCCTGCTACCGGTTCGTTCTGCGAAAAAGGTCGGTCTCTTTATCAACCAGGATACGGCGACCGCTCTGGGCGTCACGGTGCCGGCCGAGGTCGCCTCACAGGCGACTCTCGTCAACTAGCCTCAAACTTTCCAAACCCTCGCTGGTCAGGAGCGTATATGGCTTTTTCGATCAAAATCCAGGGCAAAATTTTGCTGGTTATGCTCTTGCTGTCGGTGATTCCGCTGGTCATTAGCCTCTGGTATCTCTCCAGTTTTACCCGTGATCAGATCCGCTCAGGCATGGTTCAGTACACTGACAAGGCGGCTAACTTTGTGGAGTTGAGCAATCAGTCGACCAAGCGCGAATTGAGTAACTACCTGTCACTGTTCAGTGCGACTTCAGACCTGGTGAACGCAGTCTACTACGCCAACCTGACCGGCGATGTCGACCAGGTCATCGATTTTCTGACCAACAACCAGGCTCAGTATGATCTAGACGTTATCGAGGTGCGCAACCCCCAAGCGGACATGCTGCACCGGGTTGTCAAAGAAGGTCTCGACTTGCAGGGAAACGAGGTCTCCCAGCACGCTCTGCTGCAGAGCGTGATTGAAACCGGCGAAGTTGACGCCACCTTGTCCAACTATCTTGGCAAGCTGATGATCCTGGTGGTCTCCCCGATTAAGCTTCAGGATCAAGTGGTCGGTTACCTGTTGGGAGCAAGATTGCTTGATGACTCCTATGCGACGGAACTTAAGGAGCTCAGCGGGGTCGAAGTCGCGTTCCTGGGGCAAGGGAATGTTCTGGGAGCCTCTCATCAGGGGTTTCGTAATACTGCACTGTTGAGCAACCTTAACGAGGAGACTGTCTCGATCGACTTGGGCGAAACGACCTATATCCCGACGATCAGGCCGCTGGCTGGAACTGAGAGCCGGTTGGTCATGGCCTTCGACATGACCGGCGAACTGAAAGCCCTGGGGTCTTTGCGCCAGTTGATGATGGTTCTGGTCATTGCTGTGGTCGGAGTTGTGCTGCTGGCCGCCCTGGCCTTCAGCCGCAATCTGACTCAGCCACTGAGGGCTGTGGTCAACAACCTGAGAGAAATTTCCCAGGGGGATGCCGACCTGACCAGAACCCTTGAAGTCGGCAGCTCGGATGAGGTGGGAGACCTCGCCAGTAATTTTAACAAATTTGTCGCTCGACTGCGTGACCTGGTGTTGCGCATCCGCAGCACGGCTGGCGAAGTCAACCAGGCCACGGACAAAATCCGTCACACCTCCCAGATGGTCAGTGAAGGGACCAGCCAGCAGGCCGAGGCGTTGGAGGATTCTTTTCAGATTATCCAAGGGATCGATGAATCGGCGACCGATGTCGCCAACAGTATCAGTACACTTCTGGAGGCAGTCGAAATCAGTTCCTCGGCGACCCTAGAGCTGGGCGCGACCATCGAGGAGATTGTCTCCCAGGTCGACCGTCTTTTTGGAACCATCGAAGGGGTCACCAGCTCGATTGCTGAAATGTCTGTTTCCAGTCAGCAGGTCTCTGATAACCTCGACAACCTGTCGTCTTCCACTGAGGTCACTGCGTCGTCCATCACACAGATGGATGCGTCGATCAAGGAAGTCGAGGAGACCGCAAAAAAGACCAACGAACTGTCCGACCAAGCCCGTATCGATGCCGAGCAGGGCAAGACTGCCGTGGCGAATACCATCGCCGGCATTCAGGCAATTCGTGTGACAGTCGAAGATGCCGCGCAGACAATCGCCGAACTCGGCAAGCAGTCCGGCGAGATCGGTACCATCCTGACGGTCATCGACGAGGTGGCAGACCAGACCCGGCTGTTGTCGCTCAATGCCTCAATCATCGCGGCCCAGGCTGGTGAGCATGGCAAGGGTTTTGCGGTGGTGGCCGATGAGATTCGTGAATTGGCCGAGCGCACCGCTTCGTCGACCCAGGAGATTGCTGCCATCATTAAGCGACTGCAGACCGGGACCAGCGATGCTGTCAAGGCGATGCAGGCCGGTAACAACCGGGTTGTTGAGGAAGCAGACCGCTCCAAGGTGGCCGAGCAGGCCCTCGACAAGCTGACCGAGAGTTCGATCAAGTCGGCCGAGCAGGTCAAGAGTATCGTCCGCGCAACCCAGGAGCAGTCGCGCGGCAGCCGCCAGATTACCGAGGCGGTCAATCAGGTGGCGAACATGCTCCAGCAGGTATCCTCGGCGGTCAGACAGCAGTCGATCGGTATTCAGCAGTTGGCCGAAGCTGCCGAGTCGATGAAAGATATTGCGTCCCAAGTTAAACTGAGTACCAGCGAGCAGGCCAAGGGAAGCCGCCAGATTAACGACAATATGGAGCGGGTGCGTAACATGCTGCAGCAGATCGATCAGGCGTCCAAGGAGCAGTCGATGCGCAGTCAGCAGGTGGTCGAGGCGGTCGCCGCAGTGCGTAAGGTCGCCGAAAACAATGCGGCCCGGACCCTTGAACTGGACAAGGTGGTTGAGGATCTTTCTGAACAGGCGAAAAGCCTCGATCGCGAGATCGGTTCGTTCAAATCGTAACAACCACTGTAGCCGTTAAACACCTTTACCCCTCGTCGATATGACGAGGGGTTTTTTATTGCTCTATGTACAGGTAAAAAAATTTCACTGCATACTTGACAAAATGAATATGGTTTGTAAATATAAAGTACAGTATGTTGCGTTTGATTACTTCGAGGAGACCAGAACATGGCGCAGAAAATTTACAACGACAATTCCCTTTCTATTGGCCGCACCCCCCTTGTGCGCTTGAATCGTACTACCCCAGGGGGGGCAAAAGTTCTTGCAAAAGTAGAAGGTCGTAACCCGGCCTATTCGGTCAAGTGTCGTATCGGGGCATCCATGGTTTGGGATGCTGAGCAACGAGGTCTTCTGACGCCGGGCAGGGAACTGATCGAACCGACCAGCGGGAATACAGGCATTGCCCTGGCTTTTGTGGCTGCCGCCCGGGGGGTTCCGCTGACACTGACCATGCCGGAGACCATGAGCCTGGAACGGCGCAAGGTATTGAAAGCGTTTGGTGCCAATCTGATTCTGACTCCTGGCAGTAAAGGAATGGGCGGTGCGATTACCGAAGCCGAGGCTCTCGCCGCCTCCGACCCGGAACGCTACCTGCTGTTGCACCAATTCAAAAATCCGGCAAATCCGGCGATTCACGAGAAAACCACCGGCCCGGAAATCTGGAACGACACCGATGGCCAGATCGATATCCTCGTCTCGGGCGTCGGGACCGGAGGGACCATCAGCGGCGTGTCTCGCTATATCAAGCAGACCTGCGGCAAACAGATTCTGTCAGTTGCCGTCGAGCCTTCCGACAGTCCGGTGATCAGTCAGACGCTCTCGGGAGCCGATGTACAGCCCGGGCCTCATAAGATTCAGGGGATTGGTGCCGGATTCATCCCGGAGACTCTCGATTTGAGCATGGTCGACCTCGTCGAGCAGGTCGGGAACGATGAGGCGATCGACTATGCTCGACGGCTGGTGCGTGAAGAGGGGTTGCTTTCAGGAATCTCCTGCGGGGCTGCCACCGCCGTTGCAGCCCGCTTGGCGGCTGACCCTCTGCACACCGGAAAGACGATCGTGGTGATCCTTCCGGATTCAGGTGAGCGTTATCTCAGTAGTGTATTGTTTGAGGGGATTATTTAAACCCGACCTTGTCGCTGAAGTATAATGACGTCCGTGGCCATACATTTTATCGGCCATGTGTTTACTATTGACATTTCGAAAAAATTGGCGTAGTGTCATGGTCAACAAACACGGTGCACGGCATTGCTGGCGCCGACGTTTTCATCGAGAGTGGCTGAGGGAAGGGCCCTGTGACGCCACAGCAACCTGTTTTCGTCGATGCGCGAACACCAGGTGCTAAATCCCGCCCCGCAAGGGGGAAGATGAGAGCTGAGTTGCGATGCTTGCAGAGTACGCGGCCCCTTCTCGTTTTCGGGAAGGGGCTTTTTAATCGTAAGCCGCAACAAGGAGACTTCCGATGGATAAACTGGACCACATTTCCCGCACCACCCGAACCGTTTTGGCCGGCGTCGGAGATGACAAGAAAACCGGAGCCATCAGCTTTCCGCTTTACCACAGCGCAACCTATAGGCATCCGGCCCTGGGTCAAAGTACAGGGTTTGACTATACCCGCTCCGGCAACCCAACCAGAATGCTTTTGGAAGAGACTTTGGCGGATATGGAGGGGGGGGCTCGAGGGATGGCGTTCTCTTCGGGAATGGCTGCTATCACGACCCTGTTGCTTCACTTTAAGAGCGGAGATCACCTGATTGTTTCCGAAGATTTGTACGGAGGAACTTACCGGCTGCTGGATCAAATTTTTCACAAGTTCGGAATAAGCACCAGCTATGTTGACACGTCAGACGTGATGGCTGTGGAGCAGGCATGTACGCAGAAGACTCGCGCATTACTGGTCGAAACGCCGGGTAACCCCCTGCTCGGCATTGCCGACTTGCACTCCCTCGGCAAACTCTGCCGGCGTAAAGAGCTTCTGTTTCTGGTCGATAACACCTTCCTCTCACCCGTATTGCAGCGACCAATTGAATTCGGGGCCGATGTCGTTATTCACTCGGCAACCAAGTACCTGGGCGGTCACAACGATCTGTGTGCCGGCGTACTTGTAGCCGCCGATGAAAAACTTGGCGAGCAGCTCTATTTCCTGCAAAACTCAAGTGGCGCCATTCTCCCCCCCCAGGATTGCTGGCTTCTGTTGCGAAGCCTCAAGACCCTGGCATTAAGGATTGAACGGCATTGTCTCAATGCCCAGGTAATCGCTGAATGGTTACTGAAGCAGCCACAGGTCACAGAGGTCTATTACCCCGGTCTGCCCGAACACCCCGGACACGAACTGAACTGCAGGCAGACAGATGGGCACGGTGGCATGGTGTCTTTTCGCCTTGATCATGCAGAGCGCGCAGCTCAGCTCCTGAGCAGGTTGGAGCTCATCTCGTTTGCCGAGAGCCTGGGTGGAGTTGAAAGCCTGATTACATTGCCCGCGGTGCAAACCCATGCCGATATTCCTGTTGCAGAACGTGCCAGGCTCGGTATCTGCGAACGATTGCTAAGGCTGTCAGTTGGTATTGAAGACGCAAACGATTTAATATCAGACCTTGCTCAGGCGCTGGACGGTTGACAAAGACACAGGGTCCCCAAGATATCGTAGAGGAGCAAAACATCCATGGCTGACAACAGATACCGACCGGCAACGCAAGTTGTCCACCAAGGAACCGACCGAGATCCCTATACCGGTGCCTCAGCAATTCCGATCTACCAGGCGTCGACCTACCACCACCCAGAGGGGAGTGCTGGGGAATATGACTATGCCCGCAGCGGCAACCCCAGCCGCAGGCAGGTCGAAGAGGCCATTGCTCTACTCGAGGGCGGCTGTGCCGGCTTTGCCTATGCCAGCGGCATGGCGGCCATCGGCGCCGGGCTTTCCTTGCTTAAAAGTGGTGACCACCTGCTCGCTCCCCGTGATCTATATGGGGGGAGTTGGCGCTATCTCACCAGCATTCTCCCTGAGCAGGGGATCTCCTGCAGTTTTGTGGACATGACAAATATCGAAGCGGTTCGCCGTGCCGTGATACCGGCAACTCGCGCCCTGTTTCTGGAAACACCATCTAATCCGCTGTTCAATATTACTGACCTGCGGGCAACCGTTGAAATCAGTCGCGAATACGGATTGCTCACCATGCTGGACAATACGTTCATGACTCCGCTCCTGCAGCGCCCGTTGGACCTCGGCATCGACCTAGCCATTCACAGCGGCACTAAATTTCTCGGTGGACATAGTGACCTGCTCGCCGGACTGGTGACCACTGCTCAGCCGGAATTGGCCAGGCGCCTGAAAAGGCATCAGAATGCGCTTGGTGCCGTACTCGCTCCATTCGACAGCTTTTTACTGGCTCGTGGGATCAAGACCCTGCGCGTGCGACTGGTCGCTGCCCAAGCCAACGCCCGGCTGTTAGCGGAGCGATTGGTAAGTCACAAGGCTGTTAAACGGGTCATCTTCCCGGGGCTTGATGATTTTGCCGGCCGCGACGTCCATTTCAACCAGTCCAGTGGCCCTGGCGCCGTCCTCTCCTTCGAGTTGCATGCCGCCGACCAGGTCGCCAAGCTACTCAGACAGGTTCGTTTGCCGATCATTGCGCCCAGCCTCGGCGGGGTGGAGACAATCCTGACCCATTGCTGGTCGATGTCCCATGCCGCGATACCGAGTGCCGTCAAGGACGAACTCGGAATCAGCCGCTCCCTGCTTCGACTGTCAGTCGGAATTGAAGACCCGGAAGACCTCTGGGAAGACATTGAAAGGGGGCTGGCCGGTTGAAACAACTCTGCAAATTGATTTGACAGCTTTGGGGGTTTAGGTTAGAGTCACCGGCAATTTACAAGAAGCGTCTTTATCAAGAGTGGTGGAGGGAAAGGCCCTGCGAAGCCACAGCAACCGGTCCGCGCCGAAAAATTAGCGGGTGTCAGGTGCTAAATCCGGCCTGTCGGTCAGTGTGAGCGACAGGAGAGATGAGGACGGAGCCGCTGAAAACTCCTGCACCGCCGAGTCTCTCAATGGCCTCCGACTCATCCAAGAGTCTGAGGCCGTTTTTATTATGGGCGACATGAACCATTCCGTCGGGTTGAGCAGAACCGAGCTGGTCGAATTTGATATCGAGCTGCAGCTCGAAAGCGGGCGGCTTCTCGGGCCTCTCCGTCTGGCTTACGAAACCTACGGCAAATTGAACGACCGCCGGGACAATGCCATCCTGGTGGCCCATGCCTGGACCGGCGATGCCCACGCCGCCGGGCGCCACCACCCGGAGGACCGCAAGCCGGGCTGGTGGGACGACATGATCGGGCCCGGCAAGGTGCTCGATACCGAACAGTTCTACGTGATCTGTTCGAACGTGATTGGATCCTGCTTCGGCTCTACCGGGCCGACCAGCATCAACCCCCGTACCGGCAAAGCCTACAACCTGACCTTCCCTGTGGTCATGGTGCGTGACATGGTGCGCGCCCAGCAGATGCTCATCGACCACCTCGGTATCGACCGCCTGCTCTCTGTGATCGGCGGCAGCATGGGCGCCATGCAGGCTCTTGAATGGGGGGTCCACTACCCGCAACGGGTACGTTCAATCGTGCCGATTGCGGGCTGCGGCTGCAGCTCGCCGATGGCGATTGCCCTCAACGCCCTGGCCCGGCAGTCGATCTACAACGACCCGATGTGGCGCAAGGGGAACTATCGCACCGAGCATCCCCCTGCCGACGGTCTGGCTCTGGCTCGCGCCGTCGGACACATCTCCTTCCTTTCCGATGCTTCGATGCAGCTCAAGTTCGGCCGCAGGTTCTCGGTGCGCGACGGCCAGTTCGACTTCTTCGGCAAGTTCGAAGTTGAGCGCTACCTGGAGTACAACGGCCGCAACTTTGTCGACCGGTTCGACACCAACAGCTTCCTCTACCTCGCCAAGGCTCTCGATCTCTACGATGTCGCCTGGGGCTTCTACGGGCTTGAGGACGCCCTCTCCAACCTGAAATGTCCATCTCTCTGGTTCGCTTTCACTTCGGACTGGCTCTACCCCCCTTACCTCACCGAAGAGGTCGTGGCTGTTCTCCAAGACCTCGGAAGGCCGGTCTCCTACCACCTGATCGAATCAGACTACGGCCACGATTCTTTTCTGGTCGAGCCGGAAAAGTTCACCCCGAAAGTCATCGAATTCCTCGGCCGAATATCGCGGGCAAGCTAGCGTTTTTTTAGTAAAAAGTTGCCCTGAAACGCCAATGGCTATTTGCGTTTTTTAGGCGTCGCGAAAAGGTCGAGCTGGGAGAATTTCGGCGTTTCGATCTTGAAAGGGGGTGGCTGATAGCGCGGGCAGCTGATCAGCAAGCAGGTGGACGGCTGCTTGCATGGTCGCAGGCATTTTCGGCAGAGCGGGTTGAGCTCCTGTTTTTCAGGGGGGGCTGCCATCGGGAATCCTTCGTTTCAGCCTGTCCAGATCGACCTCATCAATCGAGACTCTTCAGTAATGTTTGTACGGCCTGCTGAAGGGCCGCATAACCGCCCTCAGGTTCATCGTAATCGACCTCTATGTATCGCTCCGGGAACGTGTGACGGTAGAGAGGGTCATAATAGCGAAGCATCAGTTCCTGGACCAAGGTCTGCCATTCCCCCCTGCGGAGAAGTTCTTCAAATTCTGCCACAGCCTGGGTGCCGAGTCGCTCCTTCAGAGCTTTGATCCGTGCCAGGAACTGCTCCTTGAACCGGTCAATCGCCGGGTAATCTTCAAGAATGTTACGGGTTCTGGTCATCAGTGAAGCGGTCAACCAGAGGCTGGTCTGGCTCTGCATGGCCTGGTGGACGTTCTGCGGCAGCCGGACCCGTCCGATATGGCGACTCTCTCCTTCGACAAGGACATAGCCCTCGGGACCAATGTGGCGCAACTGATCCCAAAGGAGCGCTTCGAACATCTTCTGGCTCGGCTGCTCCGGCAGGCCCAGGTTGCCGAAAGCGCTGCCACGGTGGTTGGCCAGCCCTTCCAGATCGATGACCGGAAAACCTGCAGCCGTCAGTTGATGCAAGGCTTTGGTCTTGCCGACGCCGGTCAGGCCGCGCAGGACCAGCATGCGCCCCCAGTCTGCGGAGTCGAAAAAATCGAGGACGTGGCGGCGAAACAGTTTGTGCCCACCCGTGAGCTGGCGGGCAGGGACACCGGCCAGTTCGAGAAACTGAGTGAGCGCCCGGCTGCGCATGCCACCCCGCCAACAGAACACGACCACTATATTCGTTCCATGGGGGCGGGCCTGTTCCACCCTGTCGATCATCGACGGTATCTTCGGTGCGACGATCTCCACTCCTCGGCGACGGGCCTGCTGTTTTCCCAGTTGTTTGTAAAGGGTACCGACCTCGCAGCGCTCAGCATCGTCGAGAACCGGAACATTGATGGCGCCGGGGATGGTTGCATCTGCAAATTCTGCCGGGCTTCGCGCGTCGACAAACAGCACTCCACGTTCGCGGAGGTCGAGGGCTTTATCGAGGCTGATGGACTGGTTCATGAGATCACCTAGTTTTGCAGACAGGCCTTTATACTCCAGACCGATTTTGGCGGCAAGGAGTTGACGGCGGTCTCATTGTTTCAGGCGCTAAGGTCGTCAGATGAGGGAGAGAGAGAGGAGAAGGAGTCATACCTGCCTTGTTTTATCAGAAAGAACGTTGTTTGTTTTGCTTTGTGAAGATTTTCATGACTGTCAGGCGTCGACCTACGTCACTACCTAACTAACTTTAACGTAATTTTTTTGCAGCTATTTTTCGTGTTCGAACGAAGGGGTCTAGGGAGTAGACGGGATGTTGATTGCTAAATAAAATGCTGTTATAAATTACTTGTCGACCCTGGCGAATCTCCTCCAGCAAATTTAACCCGCCTGCCCACGGGGGCTGTATCGAATCGAGGGGGAAATCCAGAGACATTCAGGCGTTTAGAACGAG
>PKTY01000275.1 GCA_002869725.1 Desulfuromonas sp.
CCTTTGTCTGAACTCTATGGATGGTTGATTGTGGCTTCAGAATGGGGCTTCAGAACAGGCCGGGGAGCGGATACTGACATGTTACGCACCGTCCCTTTTCCAGCCGAGATGCGATCAGACGCAAACCGCCGCGCTGCAGCACGATTTCGCCGCACCCCGGGCAGAGGGTATCCTCCCCTCCCCGTTCGACAACGTTGCCGAGGTAGACATAGCGCAGTCCACTTTCGATTCCGATCTTGCGCGCTTTGACCAGGGCAGACACCGGAGTCGGCGGTCGATCGAGCATTTTGTAGGTCGGGAAGAAGGCGCTCACATGCCAGGGGACATCTTCCCCCAGCTCACCGGCGATGAACTCGGCAATCCCGCGCAGCTGGGCTTCGTCATCATTATGACCGGGGATAACCAGGGTGGTTACCTCGATCCAGATTCCCAGGCGTCGGTAGTCACGCAGGCAGTCGAGAACCCCGGCCAGGGAAGCTCCTGTCACCCGCCTGTGGGCCTGTTCATCAAATCCCTTCAGGTCGACATTGGCCGCATCGAGCCAGGGGGCTATCGCCTCCAGCGCTGCACGCGATGTGTACCCATTGGTGACGAAAACGTTTTTCAGACCGGCACCACGGGCCTTGACCGCGGTATCGTAAGCGTACTCGAAAAAAATGGTCGGTTCGGTATAGGTGTAGGAGATGCTGGCGCAGCGGTTTTCCAGGGCCTGGGCGACCAGAGTCTCGGGAGTTGCCGGGCGCCCCGAAATCTGTCGGTGCTCGCGTGGCCACTGGGAGATGTCAGCGTTCTGGCAGTGCAGACAATGGAAATTGCAGCCGACGGTGGCCACCGAAAGACTGCGCGAACCGGGGAGAACGTGGTAGAGGGGCTTCTTCTCGATAGGATCGACATGCTCGGCAATGCTCAGGCCGTAAACCAGGGAGAAGAGAACACCCTCCCGGTTCTCCCTAACTCCGCACCGCCCGCGTTGGCCCACTGCAACGACACAGTGGAAACGACACAGATTACATCGAACCTTGCCGTCCGGCAGAGACTCCCAGAACCTCGCTTGATGCAGCTCCATAACAAGACCTCGATCGACAATGAAAGAAGTATAGCAGTGAAAAGCGAGGGCGCCAGGGGATAAGTGGCCGATCTAGAACATGAACCGCCGCATGCTGACGTTAAGCAGAAGGCCGATGCCGGTCATGGTTGTGACCATGCTGGTGCCGCCGTAAGAAAAGAGCGGCAGGGGAACCCCGACCACCGGCAGCAGACCGATCACCATGCCGAGGTTGACCAAGATGTGCCAGAACAGCATGGCTGAAACCCCGAAGGCGAGATACATGCCGAACCGGTCACTGGCCCGCAGGGCGATATGCAGACCCCACAGGACAATCAACAGGTAGAGGGCGAGCAGAAGCAGACAGCCGATCAACCCCCATTCCTCGGCAAAGACCGAAAACGCGAAATCGGTATGCCGTTCCGGAAGAAAGGAGAGCTGCGACTGAGTCCCCCTCATGAAACCAAGCCCTTGCAACCCACCGCTACCGACGGCGATTTTCGACTGGATGATGTGATATCCAGCCCCCAAAGGGTCGTTTTCTGGGTTGAGAAACGTCATGATCCGTTTTTTCTGGTAATCATGAAGCAGAAACCAGCCACCGGCCGACGCCATCAGTCCGCCAATTCCAAGGCAGACCAGTGCCGAGCGGCGAATTCCGCAAAACAGTCCCATGGTCCCACCGATGAACAGAATCAGCATGGCCGTTCCCAGGTCGGGCTGCTTCATGACCAGCAAAGCCGGAATTCCGAGGATCAGCCCGGGAGGGACCAACTCCTTCAGCGAGAAGCCAAGTAGATGCCCTTTTTCACTGAAATAGCGGGCCAAAGCGATGATAATCACCACCTTCATAAGTTCGCTGGGTTGAACGTTAAAACCGCCGAGACTGATCCAGCGAGTTGCCCCCATGCTGGTTTTCCCGACCACGAGAACAGCCAACAGCATCACCACTGTCGCGATATAGGCTGGAAAACCGAGATACTCGAGGTGGCGGTAGTCAAACAGGCAGATCAACACGACAATTGCCAGGCCGAGTCCCAACCAGTAAAGCTGCTTCATGTAGACCAGTGAAATCGAGCTGGTCCATGTTGAGGTTGCACTGTACAGGTTGGCAACACCGGTCAAAGCGACCAACAGGACAAGCAGCAGGTAAATCCAGTCGAAATGGGTAATCAACCGTCGATCAAACATCTTCAGTCTCCAGCCCACTCACCTTCGGAGACCGTTTCAGCTCCGTCCGGATCAAGATGGAAATAGGTCGCGAAAATCTCCTTGGCCACAGGTGCCGCAGCACTCGAGCCGTGTCCGCCATGTTCAACCACCACGGCCACTGCGATCTGTGGTTCATCGGCCGGTGCATACCCAACAAACAGCGCATGATCACGTAACCGGTAGGAAACCTGTTCCGGATCAGACTCCTCATCGTCGGCTTTTCTTTTGACAACCTGAGCAGTACCGGTTTTCCCCGCATAAGGGAGCTGCACCAAGCGACTTCTCCAGGCCGTGCCCCCCGCTTCATTGACAACTGCCCGCATCGCCGAACGCACTGCTTGCAAGGATTCTCCATCCCAACTGCTCTGTAGCAGCGGTTCGGCAGTTGAACTCCAGACCGTCTCCCCCGCCAGGTTCTCAATGCGCTGAACCACCTGCGGTTTCCAGACCGTTCCGCCGTTGGCCAGCGCCGAAGTCATGGCTGCCAGCTGCAGCGGGGTTGCCAGAACATAGCCCTGACCAATGGAGGCAATCACCGTCTCGCCATCGTACCAGCTGGTACCAAATCGTCTTCGCTTCCAGGCAACGTCAGGGATCAAACCGGAACGCTCGTTGCCGAAAGGGAATCCGAGCGACTGTCCCAGGCCAAAACGCCTGGAGACCTGGGCAATTCTGTCGATCCCGATCTCCAACCCGACACGATAGAACCAGACATCGCAGCTTTCACGAATTGCCTTGTGCAGATCAACAGCACCGTGTCCTTCCTTTTTCCAGCAGCGATATGTGTAGCTTGGGCTCAGCTGCATACTGCCGCTGCATTGGTGACTGGTCTCTGATGAGACCTTCCCGGACTCCAATGCCGCCAGGGCAACCACCATTTTGAAAGTCGATCCGGGCGGATACTGGCCACGGATTGCCCGGTTGGTCATTGGGTTGCGTGGATCATCAAGCAGAGTTCGCCATTGGTCGCTGCTGATACCCCGGGCGAACCAGGAGGGGTCGAATGAAGGACGGCTGACCAGAGCGAGGATTTCGCCGTTTTTTATGTCGAGGGCAACCACCGCACCGGCCTGATCGCCAAGGGCCTGTTCGGCCACCTGCTGAACACTGGCATCGATGGTCAGGTGGAGCCGGTCGCCTGGCTGGGGGGCGCGAGTGGTCAACTGGCGTATCTCACGACCACGCACATTGACCTCAATACGCTTCTGCCCCTCGCCCCCCCTCAGATACGTCTCAAACATGCGCTCGAGGGCCGTTTTGCCGATCACATCACCGGCACGGTATCCAGATAGGTTGTCATCCCGCAACTCTTCTTCAGTCACTTCACCGAGATAGCCAAACAAGTGGGCACCCAGATCTCCTTGAGAGTAAGAGCGCAGGGGCTTGGCCTCGACCAGGACTCCGGGCAGGTCGACACTGTGCTCCTGAACCCGTTCCATCACCTCCCTTCCGACATCTTCCAGCAGAGGCAAAGGACGATAGCGCGGCAAGTGCTGCAGAGCCCGCCAGCGCTGTTCCAGATAGTCCGAGGTCACATCGGTCAGGTTGGCCAACTTGTCAAACAGGGCGTCTCGGTCACCAACCTCCTGGCGCAACACCGAAATGGTAAACGCCGGCCGGTTATCGACCAGCAGCACTCCGTGGCGGTCAAAAACCGCCCCCCTCGGCGGCTCGATCGCCAGATAGCGAATCCGGTTACGCTCGGAAAGGTCCCGGTAGTGCTCGAACCCGAGAACCTGGAGATGCCACAACCGCAAGGTCAAGACAATAAAGGCCAGCCCAGCAAACAGGGAAAAGAACGCAAATCGTCGACGCAGGCCGGGAGTGTCGGCAGGGGCAGGATTAAGGTTCATAGCGACTGTCAAGTTTGCGCAACCCCGGCAAAGTCTCACGGGGAATAAACGTCCGCTGCAGCCAGACTGCCAAGCGCAGCAACAGGTAGGCTGTGCCACCATTGATCAGCATCTGCGGCAGCAGCAGACCGAAAATGCCAGGCCAGAAATCCAGATCCGTCCGGAAGAAATCGAGGGCAAAGGCTGTCAATATCACCTGCAAAATCGTTCCACTCAGCACCAGAAGCACCAGAAGAGCAGAACTCTCGGTGTTGACACGGGTGACCACAGCACGAACCGCCAGAAAGAGACTGAGCAGGACAAAACCGTGCAAGCCGGGGAAGACACCGGCAAAACCATCATAGGTCCAGCCGATCAGGTAGACCAGCCCTCCCCCACTCCACGGATTCTCGTGGAGACCGAGATAGATGATCAGGATCAGCAGCAGGTCGGGTTTGAGATCACCCGGGATGAGGTGGGGGAAAAGACCGGTCTGAACCAGTACGGCCAGACCGGCCAGCAGGAGATAGCAGAGGTGGCGATTCATTCGACCTCCTGCAGCAGAACCAGAACCTCTTCAAGATGAGCAAAATCGACGGCGGGGGTGACTTCGATCGATTGAAACAGGCTGAACTCCTGGCGATAAAACGAACTGATTTGGCCGATGACCAACCCTTTGGGGAAGACTCCTCCCATGCCACTGGTCACGACCCGGTCGCCGACGTTCACATTCTCCTGGCGCAGCACAAAATCGAAGGCAAGATCATCCCCTTTGCCACGGCAAATCCCTCTGGCACGGTTGTGCTGGATCAGCGCAGCCATGGCAGACGAAGCGTCGGTGATCAGCAGAACCCTGGCCTGACCAGAACTGCTTCGCACCACCCGACCGACCACCCCTTCAGAGGCAACGACAGGCATCCCAGGCTCGACGCCGTCCTCGGCCCCCTTGTCGATCAGGCTGGTACGA
>PKTY01000156.1 GCA_002869725.1 Desulfuromonas sp.
ACCGCGAACGCCGGTCATGCCGAGCAGCAGAACGTCGCCGAACTGTTTGGGTGTAAGTCTTGGCAAGGTTCCCAGGTGTTGGAAGAGCAGTGCCAGCAGCACTGCCGAGGCGATGGCAAAGCGCAGAAAAGCGGCGTTGAAGGGGGGGATGACTCCAGCCAACATCCGGCCGGCGACGAATGTGCCTCCCCAGAAGGCGGCAGTCGCGAGTAATTTCAGGTAGGTCAGCACCAATTCGAGGGGATCCTCATCATCCCGGAGGGGGGTGTTCGTAGTGGTCAGGCCAGCCCCATCTCCTTGTGCAGTTCCTGACGCAGGTTGCGGGCGATCGGGCCGACGGTGCCGCGGTTGATGGTGAACGCATCGACTTTCACCACTGGCATCACTTCCAGGGATGTCGAGGTGATGAACACCTCGTCGGCAAACTTCAGGTCTTGGAGTTTGAATTCACCGCTGATCACCCGAAGGTTAAGCCGTTGTTCGCACAGGCGCATGATGGTGGCGCGGGTCACCCCTTCCAGTAAACCGGTGCTGGCGTCGGGGGTAAAGACCCACTGGTCCTTGGTCCAGAAGATGTTGGAGGAGGCCCCTTCGCAGATCTGGTGCTTGTTGTTGAGCATGATCACCTCGAATACTCCGGCAGCTTTGGCCTCAAGTTTGCCGAGTAGGCTGTTGAGATTGCTGATCGACTTGATCTGCGGGTTGATCGCTTCGGGGGCGTTGCGGCGGGTCTCGGCGACATGCAGTTGGATTCCGTTTTCGTAGAGCTGCGGATCGAACCCCTGGAACTCGCGGCCGATCACCAGGCAGGTGAGCTGATCGGTAAGGCCGCGCTGGAAGCCGATCTCCCCTTGGCCTCGGGTGATGGTGATCCTGAAATAGGCGTTTTTCAGGCCGTTTCTGCGGCTCAGTTCGGCGAGAACCTCCTCGAGGTCCTGCTGGCTGAGGGTCATCGGGTAGCCGAGAGCACAGGCAGATTGCTGCAGTCGCAGGAAGTGCTGCGGGAACTGGTAGAGCCGGGATCCTATGGCGCGAAAACTTTCAAAGATGCCATCACCATAGAGCAGTCCCTGGTCGAAGACCGAAATGCTGGCGGTTGCGCTGTCGACAAATCCTCCATTCAGGTAGACGATGCTCATGATGTTTGATCTTTTCTCCGCAGTGTGCTCAGGCTTAAATATTACCGTCTGTCTTGTTATTATCCTCTTTTTTGGGATATGTTCCAGCTGAAAAGATCAATGCTGAAAAGCTGTATATCGAACCGGCTCCATCACTTGTGCCCCCAGAAGTTGATAGCTAAACAGGGGGAATTGCGCAGGACTCACGAGATCTCCGTATGTACCAGTCGTTCTTCGGCCTGACCGAAAAGCCGTTCAACCTGACGCCGAATCCGAATTACCTGTTTCTGAGCGAGGCGCACAGCGAGGTTTATGCCCATCTGCTCTACGGGATCGAGAACCGCTCAGGATTTACCATGGTGAGTGGCGAGGTCGGCACCGGTAAAACCACCATTTTGCGTACCCTGCTGAAAAACCTCAATCCTGAAGTCTACCGTATTGCGTTCATCCTCAATCCCAAGCTCACTGCCAAGGAGTTGTTGCTCAGCGTTGTCAGGGAATTCGAAATCGAGCCGGTGACTGAGACCCTGCAGGGTCTGTTCGACAGCCTGGCCGCTTTTCTGCTTGAGGAAAACCGTCATGGACGGGTGCCGGTACTGGTGATCGATGAAGCCCAGAACCTTTCCGGAGACGTGCTCGAACAGATTCGCCTGCTTTCCAACCTGGAGACCGAAACCCATAAGTTGATCCAGGTCGTTCTGGTTGGCCAGCCGGAATTGGAGCGGCAGCTCAACGATCCGAGCCTGCGCCAGTTGAACCAGAGGATTGCGGTGCGTTATCGCTTGACGCCCCTCACCAGCCAGGAGACACGCAGCTATATTCTGCACCGTCTCAAAGTTGCCGGGCGCCCCGATGGAAACGTCTTTTCTTCTGCAGTTGTCAAGCGGATTCACCGGCTCTCAGCTGGAGTGCCGAGAATGATCAACCTGCTCTGTGATCGGGCGATGCTGACCGCCTACAGCGATGGTCGTGGGGTGGTTATCCCTCGGGACCTGCGGCAGGCTGGAGTTGAGCTGAGCGGAGGGAGGGCCGCGCAAGGGCTGTTCCCCCTCCAAAGCCTGTTGTGGCCAGTCATCGGCCTGTGCCTGGTGATCCTGGGAGTGGTCGCCTGGCAGTCTTTGAAGGAGGGCAGCCTTCCGGAGCAACAGGCACATGCCGTTCTGTCGGGGGGGAGGGGCGGACAGGCTCAATCTTCATTGGCACTGGAGGCGCAGATTGCTGGCGACGAGATCAGGGCGGTTGCACACAACTCCCTGCTGGCGGCCTGGGGGAGCCCACCGCTGAAAGCTCCGCTGGAAGGGCGGCAAGGTTGGGAGTTGCGTGGCTTTCAGGTGATGGAACTGCGCGCGACCCCTGCCCAATTGGCTCGGATCGACCTGCCGTTTCTGGTGGTCGGCCCGTCGGAGAGTCCGCTGAGCGATCGAGCCGTGGTGGGGCTATCGGATCAAAACTGGCAGGTCCAGCCCGGTTTGCCCGGACAATCTGGGCTTGCCCAAACAGAACGTGCGGGTTCCGGCCAACTGCAGGTTCTCATCCCCTGGCTCGATTTCGCCGATGTCGGCCTGGTTGGCCGCCTCGGGAGTGGCGGAGAGCGTGTTGCGAGATTGCAGCGTCTGCTCAAGGAAGCCGGCCTGTTCAGCGCTGTGGTGACCGGGGTGTATGACCAGCAGACCGTTGAATCGGTCGAAGCTTTTCAGAGTTCTCGGGGGCTGGCGGCCGACGGGGTGGTTGGTCCACAGACCTTGCTTTCACTCTATCGCGTGGTCGGTGGCTACCCGATTCCGTCGTTGAAAGGTTGACAATCGGATGAGTTCGATACTGAAAGCTCTGCGCAAGCTCGAACAGGAAAACCAGACAGGTCGCCAGTCGAACATTCTGCAACCATCGTTAGGTTCGGTCGATTCCGGGAGGGGTTGGCCCTGGCGGGTGGTCTGTGGGGCTCTGCTGGCCGGTTTGCTGGCCGGTGGAGTATTGGCCGTTCTGATCCTCAACTCCGGCGCCGAACAGCCTGTAGCCGTCACATCTTCTGTCCCCGCTACCCCCATTTCGCCTGCTGCCACCATACCGTCTGCTGTTGCGCTTTCATCCGGTCCAGAGCTCTCAGCGTCCGTCGTCGCAGACTCCGCTCCCGTTCCGATCTTGTCTGAGAAGCGACCGGTCACTTCGCCTCCGGTTGAGCAAGTCAGTGCGCCCTCTCTTGCGGAAATGCCCTCGGCCACGATCGTGCAGGAGGTTCGTATTGAGGGCTTTGACATTCCGCCGGCCGGTTTCCAGCGGGACGAGCCTCGTGGTGACGGCCCGTTGCCCTATCTGGTGAGCGAGATCGTTTACCTGGAGGATGGTGGGAGCATGGCGGTGGTTAACGATCTGCCGGTGATGGAAGGGACCATGGTTGACGGTGCTCTGCTGAAGCAGATTCTCTCTGACCGGATTGTTCTCGAATTGGATGGCCGACAGGTTGAAGTCGGACTTGAGCAGAACTGACTCTCCTTCAGAAATGCCAGCCTGCATCGCCGTAATCGAGCCAGAGGTAGTCGGTCAGCTCGGGGTTGAGGTTGGTTCGATCGATACGCCCTTCGATTTCCTGAAGAACGACCCGGTAGCTGATGTCGGCTTGGTCGAGCATCTGCCGCGGTATCCCGAATTTCCAGGCATGAGCGCTTCCGGCGATGACGACCATGCTGAATTCAGGATACTCAGCGAGAAAACGGATGATGTTTCTTGCCATCATGGTGTCCCAAAGTAGCTGGGCTTCACAGAAGAACAGGTATTGCCGGCCCTCTCCGCCGTGGCCGCCCATGGCCCGGCGGATGTAATTGCTGTAAGCAGGGTCAACCACACAGACGACATTTCCCAAGGCTTGTCTCTGCTCATCCTCGAGGGCGGCAAAGCCCTGGCGGGCGACCTTGCTGGTGAGTTCCCGGGGGATATTCAGTCCCACCGTTTTGACCGAGTGGTCGCGGACATAATCGAAGACTGGCAGGTATTCCCGCCACATACTCCAGTTGTCCTCAAAGACCGTTCGAAAATCGTCCGCACTCAACATTCCTGCAGTCCAACGATCAAGAAATTTCTGACTATCCTGGCGAAACATCTCGACACCGAGGGCCATAGGTTTGCCTCTCTTGCGGAGCGCATCAAGGATCGCCAACTGGGCCTGGTGGTGACCGACATGATTGTGCAACTCGCCGATCAGGACCACCTGAGCCTGACTCAGGTCAGCGAGCAGCTCTTCGCCAGTGACTTCGCGCTTGTTGTCAGCCGCCAGGATGTGCGGATGCCCCAGGGCGTTTCCCGACAATAGCAAGACGCCTGCGGCAACAAGGAGAACAGTTGCGATCATCGTCCTTCTCATTGTTGAGTCTCCTCGTCAAACGTGATGTTCAGCGGAGAATCGGTCGCTGGCCAGGTTCCTTTGAGCTGGTTCTTGCCGGATGAAAATACCAGATAACTGTAACGCCCATAATGGGGAATCCTACGTGCCACATCCTCCGCGGCAGCCGCCGTTCGGGCAGTCAGGATGCCGATCACATGCTTTCCTCTGCGTAATGTGACAAACAGGACATCATCTATCCCCTGATAGCTCTCCTCGTCGATTTTAAATCCAGCTTCCGCACTGAGCTGTAAAGCTTTTGGAATTTCCATCCCAACCAGTTGCTGTTGTGGCCAACCGAAATAGATCAGGTCATGGTTATCTGAAAGGTCATTGGTCAGTTCGGCCTCGGTAATGATCTTTACTTCCTGCCATTGCAGCCCGCGCAACAGGTCGGCACTGGCGCGCAAAAATTTCTCACCTTTTGCTGAGGTTACGACCACCAGCCGGTTTTGAGAAGCACGCAAGTCGTTGACTGTTGGTGGGATCTCCACCATGTCAAGGCAGCGCATCAGGTCGACTCCCGGGTCGGCTTCGATACTGAGCGGTCGTGTCGGGGTA
>PKTY01000232.1 GCA_002869725.1 Desulfuromonas sp.
AAAGCGGAGAAACGTGGGCAGCGAGTACGGGCGGTCTACGCCATGGAGTATATCCAGTCTCCCGACGTCTTTCCTCACCTGCTCAACCTGCTCAGGGATCCCGATGCCGATCTCCGTTCGGCGGCCATTCAGGTCCTTGGCGTCAAGGCCCACCCGAAATCACTGTCCAGCCTGGTCAAGCACCTCAAAGACCCTTCTCCCGCAGTTCGGGTGCATACTGCGGAAGCCCTCGGCCATTTCCACGACAGCCGACTGATCCCCCTGCTCTCCTCCCTGCTACAATCCGACGACGAGCAGCTGGTGATCAGTGCCGCCCGTTCTTTGGGGAAGCAGGCCCTCCCTGAAGCTCAGCCCCCCCTTCTGGCCCTGCTGCAGGACTCCCGCACTGCGGTACGGGTTGCAGCAATCGAAGCCCTGAGCCTGATCCCCGTTTAGAGCAACGATTCTGCAGAAGCTGCAACTCTGTCCCAGCTCACGCTGCGGGGGGAGCCATCGCTTCGTAATCGAAGAAGTCGGTCACATCGATCCCTTTGGATTGCGGGTCGACTTCGGCGATAATCCTTCGTGGCTCTGTGGATCCAAGGCGAACGACAAACGGCTCGGCAATCATCTCCCCCCCCTGATCGAAAAGGATCTTGATATCTGCCAGAGAGGGATCTTTGGTATCGACCCGTACCACCAGCCCAACTTCGTTGTTGTTTAGACGCACCAGACTGCCCACCGGATAGGGGCCGAGAGACCCCACAAACATCTCGACATATTGCGGATGCAGTGAACTGCCGGAGATCTCCCTGAGCCGGGCAATCGCCTTGCGTGGCGTAAACGGACGCTGATAGGAGCGCAGGGTGGTCATGGCATCGTACGCATCGGCAATCGCCGCCATGTCGACCAGCGATGACAGTTTGCGTCCGATCGCATCGTTAGGGTAGCCGGAACGGTCATAGCGAGAGTGGTGTCCGAGAACAATATCCATGACCTCCTCGGTCACCCCTTCCATCTGGCGAATGATGTCGGCGCCAAAGCCCGGGTGCTGCTTGATGGCATCAAACTCGGCATCGGTCAAACGCCCCGGCTTGGTGATGATATTGACATCGACCCGCAACTTGCCGAGGTCGTGCAGCAACCCCCCGAGACCGAGGGTGCGCAACTGCTCCTCACTGGCATTGCAGGCACGCCCAACGGCCAGAGAAAGGACCGACACGTTAACCGAGTGGGTGAAGGTATAGTTGTCATAATCCTTGAGCATGGAGAGGGCGAGCATGGCATGGGGCTCGTTGATGGTCAGCTCCGCCATGCTTTTGACCACCGAGATCGCCTCCTCCGAAGAAGGGATCTCCCCCATGCGCACATCCTTGAAAATCTGGTCGACAACCTTGAGGGCTTTGCGATAGACCTTGCGCGGTTGCTTTGAATCGTCTTCCTCTTCCTCGCTCTCGGCGACAACCGCTCTTATCCTCGTAGTCCCCATTTTGTCCAGAGCCAGGACAAACTCCTCCCCCTTGGCATCAGCACGATTAACCAGACTCAACAGGTTCTGAATATCTGTCGCCGAAAGCCCGGAATGGATTTCCAATCCGACCAGTTCTCGTGATTCAAGCAAGCGGGTTATTTCATCGGCCGCCGGAAACTCATGAATGAACAGATAGTCATCGACGAACAACGTTCCTTCGAGAAGACCGATTCTGATGACTTTCTTATTCTGCAGAAGGTTGAACAGACCGTTTTGCAGCATTTCGATCTGCTTGATGGTCGCCGGGTGTTCGACCGCATAAAGCTTGAGCCCCTTGACTGCCCCGGCCAGAACCTGAACCACCTGCTTGATCTGTTCTATATTCATGGCTATCCCTTGTCTACCTGCTTGAGAGCCTTTGCCGCGGCCCTGGCCACGGATGCCGACTTTTCGTTGGTGAACGCCTCAAGGACATCGTGAACCGAGCGCTCGCCAAGCTCGCCAAGGGCATGAATGGCGGCAATGCGCAGTTCCTCATTGAGTCGACGCCGCAATAACCGTTTGCGGCTGGCAATCGCCAAAAGATCGCCAAGGGCATCCTTGCAGCGGATTTCACCAAGGGCACGAATCGCATCTTTTTTCAGATCCATGGTCTGCTGGCTCCAGCCCGACTGTTGCAGCAGCTTGCGCAGCACAGGCACCGCGCTCTCCGCACGCATCGCACCAAGGGAAAGCAGAGCCTGGCGGCACAGGTCCTGATCGGATGACTGAGCGGCCCTGATCAGAATATCGATTGCGACTTGACCACCGATCTTGGTCAGGGTGCGGATAGCTTCCCTCTGTACCCGCAGGTCCTCATGCTTAAGGAACGGAGGGAGATGTTCGAGTGATCTCTGGCTGCGAATCTCGCCCAGAATTGCAATCACATTACGTGACACATACCAGCGGTCATCATTGAGAAAATCGAAGAGAGCTGGCTCGGCAGCCACGCCGCATTTCGCCAGAACTTCAGCCAGCAGCTTGCGCGCTCCTGCCTGTTTTTCTTCGGCTAACCGGGTCATCAGCGGCAGCGATGTCTTGTCCCGGGTAAATACCAGCATCTTGACAAGCGTCTGACGAATCTGTTTATCGGTCTGCTCGTCAATCAGGAAATCGATCAGATAGCTCGACAGATCTCCACTCACCAGTTGGTCAAGAGCCTGCTGAGCGGCTTCGCGCCGGTTGGCTGAAGATCCAGCCGCAGTCGCCGTACGGCAAAGGAGCAGCAGTCCCTTGAGAATCAAAAGGCGATTCTCCAGGTTCAGGTTGATGCGAAGGAGCGGGATCAGTTCCTGAAGGCCATCTTGAAACCGTTCGTCAGACTTTTCCTGTTCCAGACGCTCGATCAGCTGCTGAAGACTGATCGACTCCGCAGATGATTGTGCCTCACTCTCGACATTCGCCGCCTCAAGAACCGATACCGGGTCGATGTCCGGCTGCTCCGGCTGCTCCTCTATTTCGGCCTTGCGCGCCAGAATCGCATCAAAATCCCGTTCGTTGGCCCAGATCGTCGTTACGCGAGCTTTTTCGAGGAGGGACTGGATACCGCCATAGACTTGAATTTTCTGGTGGTCGAGATTGAGGTAGTGAACAAAATGATTGAGATCTTTGGCCTTAAGATCAGTGAGGATGGTAAGGCACTGTATTCTTCTGGCGAAACAGAACATGGCCAACTGTCCGAGAACCTGGTTTCCCTTGGCAACCGGTTGATCGTCGAACAGAAAGCCATCTTTGCGAATCGAAAGCGACAGGGAACGTCCGTCATCGAGGAGCGGCCGAAAACCGCGCAGACACTCCTCAGCGGCGTTGTTCAGAGCAGGGTGTCGGGGCGGATAGTAGCGAAGCGCCTTGATCTGCTTGACAACCCCGGTAAGTGCCGCGGCGATTTGGCCGTAGATGTCGCTGTTCAATGCCATGTCTGACTCGTTGATGCCGGAAAATCCCTCAATAACCCGTGTCATTCTAAATCAAATGAACGGATTTGACCAGTACCAGACATTCCACATTGGCAACAATCATAAAAAAGGCCCCTCCAGATTCTCCTGGAGAGGCCTTAATATTATTTCAATCTAACAAGTAAAGGTCGAGATTTACTCGCAGAGGTCCATCTTGATGTCCCAGTTCTTGATCTTCATGGTGCCGTTCTGCGCCAGGTTGAGGTGCATCTTGAAGGCACGGTCCCACAGCTGCGGCTCGTGGCCGATCCCCTTGGCCAAAGTGTCTTTGAGAGCCATCTCGTAATACTCGGTCAGGATCGGCTTGTAATCCGGGTGGGCGCATTTCTCGATGATCTTGAGGGCGCGGTCACGCGGGCAGAGTCCGCGGCAGTCGGCCAGGCCCTGCTCGGTCACAACGCAGTCGAGGTCATGCTCGGTGTGGTCGATGTGCGAACAGTGCGGCACGACACAGGAGATACCGGTCGGGTCGGTCTTGCTCGGACGGCTCGACGGGGTGTGCATGATCTTCAGGTAGCCGTTGCGCAGGAAGTCGCCGGAACCGCCGAGACCGTTGATCATGCGGGTGCCACCGACCAGAGTCGAGTTGGCGTGAGCGTACATATCGATCTCGACCGGGGTGTTCATAGCGATGCACCCCAGGCGGCGGATCGGCTCGGGAGCGTTCGAGATCGACAGCGGCCGCAGGGTAATCTTGTCTGCGTAGCGCTCCCAGTTATCGAAGAAGCGCGGGAAGCCGGGATCCTCAGAGAGGGACAGCGAACAGGACGAGGCACAACGCAGGTTGCCACCATCGAAAAAGTCGAGCATGGTGTCCTGGAGGACCTCGGTGAAAACCGACAGGTTCGAGAACGGGCCTTTGGCCAGGCCACCGACAACTGCGTTGGCGATGGAGCCGACGCCGGACTGCAGCGGCAGCAGGTTCTCGGGAAGACGGCCGTACTTGATCTCGTGGGCGAAGAAATCCATGATGTGGCCGGCGATCGCTTCCGAGGTAGCGTCCATATCGGTGAAGGCACGACCCTTGTCGCGCAACTTCGACTCAACCACGGCGACGATCTTGTCCGGATCACACGGTACATAGTGGGTACCAATGCGGCTGTCGGCAGCAGTGATCAGGAATGGGGCGCGATGAGGCGGCTTCTGCTGCATGTGGATGTCGTGCATCCCCTCGAAGGAAGGCTGTCCGGTGTTAACCTCAATGATAATCTTGTCGCACAGATTCAACGTTTCAGCAACGATACCGCAGGATGTGGTCAGGGCAAGACCGCAGTCCTCGGTGATTGCCGAGACTTCGACGATACCAATGTCATAACGACCGTTCTCGGTGTAGAAGCCATAACCGGCGTCCTGGGCAAAATGACCGAGGTGTTTGTCGCCCATGCGGATGCGACCAGCGTTGATTCCCTTGGCGATGTTCTTGCCGGTCTGGTAAGGCCAGCGGCGGTCGATCATGTCGAGGGTCGCCCAGCGGTCCTCGGTCTCGGCGCCGACCGAAGCCCCGATAAAAAGGTTGAACTTCCACTTCCCCTGCAGATTGTTGGCCTCGACATGATTGGCGAGGGCAATGGGCACCGCCTT
>PKTY01000255.1 GCA_002869725.1 Desulfuromonas sp.
AATCCATGAGGTTTTTCGCCCACTTCTCCTGGTCGATTTTAGATTTGAGCAGAGAGGAGGCGCCTTCCCAGCATTTTTGGTACTGCCCGCTGTCGACCAGACCGAGGAAAAGCTCAGCCGATTCTGTTGCCAGGTTCTCTTTGCCACTATCAGGTATTTCATTGATGATCGGAACAATGAAAATCGCTAGGACGCTGAGCATCAAAACCAGGTGAATGCGATATTGCTTGGGGATCACAGGCTACTCCTTAAACGCAGTGTCGGTCACCCCGACGACCATTCAGCAGACAACTGACATAATATGCCAGACACCCGTGAGCAGTGACAAGTTCCATTTCAGGAAGAACAGAGGATCAAGTGCAATCGACTGGCCTTATCGTATGTTTCGCAAAACGATGAGGAGATCAAGCGATGCCGAGCCATTGATGGACCTGGGGAATAACGCGAACCAGAGGATAAATATCAAGAAGAGTCGCCTGACAAGCGAGCAGGCGGGTTGAGTCGAGAGCCGGTTGGGATTGCACCGTCCTTGGCTGAACGATCAGGGGGAGACCCATGGCATGCTGGTTCATCATTTTAGCCAGGCAAGTTAGTTCCTCACCGGAAGTCGAATCATCGATGACAGCCTTGACCTGACATAGCTTCTCTCCTGCACATCGCATAAAGGCTTTGTGCTCCTCCCAGGGTGTTGGCACTCCACTGGTGCTTTCCAGTTTGACATCCATGGAGACCCACTGGATTGAAGCAAGAACGGCGGACAGATGATCCGGCAGAGTGCCATTGGTCTCGAGAAAAACCGGCAGCACGGATTTGACCGTCGGCAGCCACTCCCTCAGCACATCGACATGCAGCAGCGGTTCACCTCCGGTCAGGGCCAGGGAATGGTGCAGTCTCGGCCAGGACCTGGTCCAGTCACCCAGTAGTTCGCCAATCTCCAGCAGGTTGGCCGGGTTTGGCCTGCTTTCAAAATCTGTACTGGCTGGGTCTTTTGCAATGCGGTAGGTTTCTTGAGCTTGAAACGGAGTGTCGCAATAATCGCAGTTCAGGTTGCAATCGGCGAAGCGGATAAAGACCTGACGGAATCCGACCAGCACCCCTTCACCCTGAATCGAGGAGAACAGTTCGATAAGGGGTGCTTCAATCCGCGGAATAGCTGGCACAGGCATTCTCCGATTCCCAGACATTGACCCTTTCCACCTGGATGTTATCTCCATTCAAAGCGAGGGACAGCTGCTCATAGAGATAGCGGCAGATATTTTCCGAGGAGGGGCTTGTCTCGCGAAACGGAGCCAGATCGTTAAGATACTTGTGATCAAGTTCGTCTAGCAGTCGGTTGGTGGTCGCTTTCAAAACCTTGAAGTCGATTCCCAAGCCTGACTTGTCAAGCTGGTGGGCGGAAACGGTAACCTCCACACGCCAGTTGTGACCGTGGAGATTTTCACAGTCACCCTGATAGTTGATCAGGTTGTGAGCTGCCGCAAAATGGGTTTTAATCATCAGGTGGTACATGTGTCGTCCCCTTTACGGGTTGTCTGTTCGTGATTGCAGGCTGATGAGATTGCCGACCTCTTCGGGGTCGACGCTTTGCCCGGCAATCCGGTACCCTTCATCCGCCCATTGGCCAAGATCGACAAGCTTGCAGCGTTCGGAACAGAACGGACGGCACGGATTATCTCCCCACGTTACCTGTTCTCGGCACTGGGGACAGCGAATGATCGTTGTCTTTTCAACCATATCAGTTTACGGCGCGGTGAAGAACACCGTCCTCTTTCCTGGTGCTCAATACGACTTGCGGAATAGGGTCTTGTGGCATTTAGGACAAGGAGGGATCCGCGTGGTGCTGGTCATGTGCAGCTCCTTGCCGCAGTCCTTGCAAGTCAGAGTTCCGGGGCTGGTCACTTCACCGGTGTGAAATTCGAGGTTCTTTTCCGCCTTGGCAGCCACTTCCGACAAGGCCTCAGCAGCACTGGTGAGAATTCGTGAAAAGGCGCTTTGGGCTCCCGCAGCCAATCGCTGAGGATCGACGCTTTTGACAACTGCATCTTTGGCCATCCGGGCATTCTCCATCAGGTCACGGCGCACATAATTGCCGACCTTGTCGGCCTGCTCCCGACTGAACTCACCCGCCGAGGCCAACTCCTCCTTGGCTTTTTTCAGGGCCTCATCAGTGGTTTTACGACCTTCTTCGAGAATTTCCGCAGTACGGTTGGCCAGTTTTTCATAGAGACTGACTTCCTGCTGCTCCTTCTGCTCTTCCTGAACATTCTGGTCGTCATGTTTTTCTGTCATGTCACACCTCGCGAAATTGTTGCCGACTGGATAAAATTTCAAACACAGGTCACCTTTAACCCAAAGAGTACCATAAACCTAAGCCGAACGGGAGTTCAGTCACAGCCCAAGAGCAGCAAACGTCTTTTCAACCTGATGAAGAAACTGTTCAATGGTTGTGTCGTTGACGATCACTGCATCCCAATCATCGATATGATCCAGCGAATTTTCGCTGCTGTGCTCATTGGCGCCGTTGAAGCCGGGGCGCTCGATCTTGATCAACAATCCGCCATGACTGCGGATCACATCCAGTTCGTTTATAAATCGCACGTCGTCGATCAGGACATGAAGACAATCCAGGTCTAAAGATTCAACTTTTCGTCCCCAGGCCTTGGTCCAGTAGTCGGGATCCTCGGCTCTCCGGTACTCGGTTCCCCACCATTGAAGAATACGTCGTGTGGTTACCGCTGTCATGGCGCTTTTGTCCTGGATATCGCCATTGACACGGATATAGTCGAGCCATTGCGGACAGGCATTGAGAGCTTTTATCTGATCGATGTAAAATATCGTCACCTTGTCCTGCTGGGAACCGTAGAGCAGAGGTACATGATCCTGCGCCCCGACCCGCACCAAAAACTCCTCGACTTCGTCCCGCAAGACGCCAGCCATCGGAATGATCTGAACCGCCCCCTGCAGACGACTGACCATATGTCTGGCAGCCGTTGTTTTACCCGTTGCCGCTTTACCGGCAATACCAACAATCATCCTCGACCTCCCGAACAACAAAATTCGATGAGTGGTGTCATGCCATGGTTTGCCATTCTTCTCAACAAAAAAACAAAGGAACTGTTCAGCACATCAATGGTTGAAAATCCACGTCTCAGTAAAAGCTCCCTCTCCCCTTTGTGGGTTGGGGTAAGGGGAATTTCCCAAAAAAGCAAAACAGCGAAGGGGACAGGCTTCTGACCTGTCCCCTTCGCTGTAGTCATACCATGAACTGCTTAAAAATCAGCAGTCAAAATAGAGCGCAAACTCGGTCGGCGTCGGGCGCATGCGCACAGGGTCGACTTCGTTTTCACGCTTGTAGCTGATCCACATGTCGATCACGTCCTTGGTCACGACGTCACCCTTCAACAGCCAATCATGATCGACTTCGAGAGCATCAAGAGCTTCACCGAGGCTTCCGGCAACACTCGGAATGTCTTTCAGCTCCTCAGGAGACAGACCGTAGATATCCTTATCAAGAGGGTCGCCCGGATCGATCTTGTTTTCGATTCCGTCGAGGCCAGCCATCAACTGGGCGGCAAAAGCCAGGTAGCCGTTGGAGCTCGGGTCGGGCGTACGGTACTCGACGCGCTTCGATTTCGGGTTGTCGGTCACCGGAATTCTCAGGGAAGCAGAGCGGTTGCGGTTCGAGTAAGCCAGGTTGACAGGAGCTTCGTAGCCGGGAACCAGGCGCTTGTAGGAAATCGTTGTTGGGTTGGTGAAAGCGCACAGAGCTTTAGCGTGCTTGATAATGCCGCCGATATAATACATGGCAGTTTTCGAAAGGCCGCCATAACCGTCGCCGGCAAACAGGTTTTTGCCGTCTTTCCAGAGCGACTGGTGGCAATGCATACCTGAACCGTTGTCACCGAAAATCGGCTTCGGCATGAACGTCACTGTCTTGCCATTGCGGAAAGCGACATTCTTGATGATGTACTTGAACCACTGCAGTGTATCACCCATGCTGAGCAGTGAGTCGAAGCGCATGTCAATCTCGCACTGACCACCGGTAGCAACTTCGTGGTGAACCGCCTCAATGGTCATACCGACACCCTGCAGCACTTCGACCATCTCGTTGCGCAGATCGATCATGGAATCGGTCGGAGCGCAAGGGAAATAGCCTTCCTTGTGGCGCGGCTTGTAACCAAGATTGGGGAATTCCTCGCGACCGGTATTCCAAATCCCCTCAACGGAATCGACAGAATAGAACGACTCGTTGGAGCTGGAATCATAACGCACGTCGTCAAAGATGAAGAATTCCGGCTCCGGACCGAAATAGGCGGTATCGGCAATTCCGGTCTGCTTGAGGTAGGCTTCGGCTTTTTTGGCGATGAAACGCGGGTCGCGGCTGTAGCCTTCCTTGGTGATCGGGTCGATAATATTGCAGATAAGGCTTAAAGTCGTAACCTTGACGAACGGGTCGATCTTCGCCGTGGTTGGATCGGGCATGATCAGCATGTCCGAGTTGTGAATCGGCTGCCAACCGCGAATCGAGGAACCGTCAAAACCAATCCCTTCCTCGAAGGTATCTTCACTGAACTCGCTTATCGGTGTGGAGAAATGCTGCCAAATCCCGACAAAGTCGAGAAACTTGTAGTCAACCATGGTGCAGCCATTGTCTTTAGCAAACTTGACAACTTCATTTGGGGTCATTTCCGTCTCCTTCTTTCTTTCAGTTTGTGAATTGAACCAGATGAATTAAGAACAAACGGCGAGTTACAACGCATCCTCGCCGGTTTCTCCAGTACGTATGCGGACAACCTCTTCTACTGGAGTGACGAAGATTTTTCCGTCGCCAATCCGGCCGGTTTTGGCTGCCTCACTGATAACTTCAACAACTCTCCCCGCCATATCATCGGCAACGATGATCTCCATTTTAATCTTGGGGATGAAGTCAACGACATATTCGGCACCGCGATAGAGCTCGGTATGCCCCTTCTGACGACCGAAACCTTTGACCTCACAGACGGTGAT
>PKTY01000236.1 GCA_002869725.1 Desulfuromonas sp.
AAGGCAGGTGAAAGCCCTGAGTCAATTTGTGCTTCTATCGGCAAATCAAAGTTTTGGCTTTACAAGTGGTTGAAGCGGTATAGCGACGACGACCCTTTGTGGTTCGAGGATCGTTCTCGCAAACCTCATACAACGCCGCACCGCACACCCTCTGAGATCGAAGAGATTGTCAAAATGGTACGGCTCAATCTTTACAATCAAGATCTGTTTTGCGGTGCCCAAGCCATTCTGTGGGAGCTCGAAGACCTCGGGGTTAAGCCGTTGCCCTCATTGCGCACGATCAATCGCATTTTGAAACGTAATGATCTGACCCATCGCAGAACCGGCAAGTACGAACCGAAGGGAACCGCTTATCCCAAACTTCCGGCCCTGCTGCCGAATCAAACGCATCAGATGGATTTGGTCGGCCCCTGTTATCTGACCGGCCCGATCCGATTCTATGGTCTCAATGTCATCGACACGACAACTGCGCGTTGCGGCTTGCATGCTTCGTTGTCCAAGTCCGGACAAGACGTCTTGAATGGGACCTGGGCGATCTGGTCGCGGCTGGGGATACCGAACAACCTTCAGGTTGACAATGCCATGTCTTTCCTTGGCAGCCCGAGGTATCCGCGAGCATTGAGCCAGTTTGTTCGGTTTTGCCTGCACCATGAGGTTGAACCCTGGTTTGTTCCCATGTCCGAACCATGGCGCAATGGAAATGTTGAGCAATTCAATGATCACTACCAGCAAAAATTCCTTGGCAAGGTGATGATGACTTCAGCCGATGAGCTTCATGCCGGCACAATGGCCTTTGAACAACACCACAACAGTTCATATCGCTACAGCAAACTCGGTGGAAAAACTCCCATCAAGGCACTTTCTGCGAGTAGGGCAGCGTTGCGGTTCCCGAACCTCGAAGACAAACTCCAACAGCCGGTGAAGAAGCCAGAATCTGGCCGTTACCATTTGGTGCGCCTGATCCGCAGTGATCTCAAGCTCAACATTCTTGGTGAACTGTTTCCCGTTCCACCGGAAGTAAAACTCGAATACGTGGTGGCTACTATCGATGTCAAAGAACAGAAACTGAAACTCTTCCTGGACAAAACCCAGGTCGATGAATTTGACTACAAACTCAGATCCGGAATGGGGCTGCTGGTAAAGACGTTTCACGAGGGCCAAGAGCTTTTTGAAGCGCTGATTAACGACTAGCGACTGTCAGAACTGTCTTTCCGGGGTGGGGGTGGCATCAGATGCACAGTGGCGAAATTGATCGAAATGTGAAGGTAGATACTTCCTCCATCTGACGGCCGTCTCCTTGCTTAATGATGGTCGCTGTTTTGCTGGCCTGGGGTGTGCCTCTGCCCGCCCATTGAAGCGGCTGCTGTTGTCATGCAAAACCAAAAAAAAGACCGATGCGTTGGCACCGGCCTTTTTTTGTGATGGTCTAAGAGACTTATTTGCGCTTGGCAGCTGCCTTCTTTGATGCCTTGAGCGGGTTGACCTTGATCTCTTCGATCTTGACTTCAACCTTGCGATGGGTGGCGAAGTTGCAAAGACCGTGGGACCACTTCTGCAACGGAGAAGGGGCGACCGAGCAGACCGGACCGATAGTCCCTTCTGCAATCCTTTCACAGCCTTCGCACATCTCGATCACATTCTGGCAACTGTTACCTTCAAAGGTGCAGCCACTCTTTTTCCAGAAAACACATTCGTGGCCGGGGAGGACGGTTTGACACTGCATGAGCTGAACTCCTTTTAAGACAGATGCTATTCCTTAGTCTGAAATAAACCTTTTACTTCTTTTGCGGCGTTCATGTCAAGACCGAAAAATCCGGTTTTGTCGATGGCTTTTCTTGACCGTAGCTGGAGGTTCCGTTAACGTTTTTGCCATGATCAATCGTTTCACAAATTGCCAGAGCGAGTGGGAGGCTTTGTGTCGACGTTGCGGGCGCTGCTGCTACGAGAAGATCGATTTCCATGGGGTGATCTATTATACCGAACTTCCCTGCGAATATCTCGACCTGGAGACCCGATTGTGCCGAGTCTACCCGACACGGCAGAAGGTGCGCAAAGGATGTGTCAAGCTGACCAGAACTGCGCTTGACAAGGGATTTCTTCCAGGCGACTGTCCCTACGTTGCCGATATCGAGAATTACTCTGCCCCACGGCTGTTTGACGAGGACTGAAGAGAATGCTGGAGTTGATGATGATTGCCGGAGGGTCCTTTGTCCTTGGCCTGTCGGGAGCCTGCATGCCGGGGCCGCTGCTGACCGTCACTATCAGCGAAACTTTGCGCCGTGGACCCTGGGCGGGTCCCTTGCTGGTGCTGGGTCACGGTCTGCTCGAGGCGCTGCTGGTTGTACTGGTCCTATTTGGTCTCGGCGAGTGGTTGCAGCGTGCCGAGGTCTTTGCCCTGCTGGCATTCATCGGAGGAGGTCTGCTCCTCTGGATGGGAGGCGACATGCTGCGTGGTCTGCCGCGGCTCTCTCTGACGCTTAATCCCGGCGAACAGGCCCGTATCCATCCAATTGCTGCCGGGGCCCTGGTCAGTCTAGCCAATCCGTACTTTATACTCTGGTGGGCGACCATAGGGCTCGGCTACATGGTGGTCGCCAACCAGGCCGGTGTCATCGGCCTGGCCATATTCTACCTGTTTCATATTCTTTCCGACCTGGCGTGGTATGCTTTGGTCTCCGGTTCGGTCAGCCTCGGTCGCAACCTGATCAGTGATCGTGCTTACCGCTGGATGGTCGGCTGCTGTGCGGTTTTTCTGGTCGGTTTCGGCGGCTATTTTGGCTGGCGCGGAATCCTCGCGATCTCGAACTTGTAGATGAGGGGATGACCAGTCCCGGTCCTAACGATGACGTCCTGCCGAGGTGTGGCTGAATATCGGACCGTAACAGGCATAGCAAACTCTCTAGCTTGATATCGTATCTATTTGCAACCTGAGGAGATTCTCCCATGACCCAGATCAAATTCGGTACATCCGGTTGGCGCGGCATTCTCGCAGAGGACTTTACCCTGGAGAATGTGCGGGTGGTCAGCCAGGCGATTGCTGATCACCTTAAATCTGTGGGCGAAGCCGATAAAGGGGTGGTGGTCGGACACGACAGCCGGTTTTTCGGGGAGCGTTTCGCCCGGGAAACAGCAAGGGTGCTGGCTGGAGCGGAGGTGCCGGTCTATCTCTGTCGGCAAGATATGCCGACCCCGGTGATCGCTTTCGAGGTGATTCGCCGTGGGGCTGGTGGCGCGATCAATTTCACCGCCAGCCACAACCCGGCTGAATACAATGGCATCAAGTTCTCCCCATCCTGGGGCGGTCCGGCCCTGCCGGAAACGACGCGCGATATCGAGCAGCGGGCCAACGCCATGCTCGGAGAGGTCTGTTACCGCGACCTTCCTCTTGACCAGGCGGTTCGTTCCGGGCTGGTCGAGGAGATCGACCCGCTCCCTGCCTATTTTGCGGCATTGCGGGCCAAGTGTGATCTTGCAGCCATTGGGCGTTCGGGAATGCAGGTCATCTTCGACCCGATGTTCGGCGCGGGACGAGGCACAGTCGATTCTCTGCTGGGTGAGGCCGGACTGGCCGTTCAGACCATCAATGATCACCGGGATCCATATTTCGGCGGCATGCCTCCCGACCCTTCGCCAGCTCATCTTGGTGCACTGATCAAACGGGTTCAAGCTGGCTCGGGCCTGGTGCTCGGCCTGGCGACCGACGGTGATGCCGACCGCTACGGAATCGTTGATGCCGATGGCAGCTTTATCGAACCGAACTATATTCTGGCCCTTTTATATGACTATCTGCTGCGGCGACGCCAGGAACAGGGGGACGCGGCCCGTTCGGTCGCCACCTCCCACTTTGTCGATGCGGTCGCTGCTCATCACGGGTTCAACGTCCGTGAAACGCCGGTCGGTTTCAAATATATCGGTGAATTCATCAGCCAGAACCAGATTGTCCTCGGCGGCGAGGAGAGCGCCGGTCTCAGTGTGCGCGGCCATGTGCCGGACAAGGACGGTATTCTTGCTTGCCTGCTGGTGGCCGAGATGGTGGCGGTCGAGGGCAAGCCCGTCGGTGAACTGCTGGCAGACCTCTATCGGCGAGTCGGTCAATTCCATACCGCGCGCATCAACCTGCATCTCTCAGCGCAACTTGCGGCCGGAGTCGGTGAGAAGCTCGCAGCACTACCAAGGAGTCTTGCTGGGCACCAGGTGGTCGAGGTGGTCAGGACCGATGGAGTCAAGTTGATTCTGGATAACGGCTGTTGGGCACTGTTCCGCAAGTCGGGGACCGAACCGGTGGTACGGGTCTATGCCGAGGCCCGTAGCGCCAGTGAACTGGAAACCTTGACCAAGGCGGCCGTCGCTTTTGTCGAAGCTTGAACCACGGGGAATTTTCGGGGCTGTCACGCAGCCCGGTTCACGGGCCTCAGCGGAAGCCTGAACCGGATGGAGCGGCACAGGATCCTTCCGCCCCGGAGGCGAAGACTGAAACTTTGCGTTTAGCAGCTTCGCCGCATTGCGGACAGTCGGCAGTTTCCTGTGGTTGCTTGAGCAGCTTTTCGAACGTGAGTTTGCAGGGCTGACAGGTGTATTCGAACAGTGGCATGGTGGTCTCCTTGGTCTCCGTGTCTGCAATAAATATATTCAGAAAATACGATTAAATCAAGGGGACAGCTTGGCTGAAGCCGGACTTGCCAGGTCAAATTCGAATCTAACGCGAACAGGGCAGCCCACATTGGGCTGCCCTGTTCGCATTACTGATTTATCGGCTGCTCAGGTGAGCCGTTGACTTAACCGAGAATTGCTTTGAGGTCTTCCTCAGCCGTAGTGATCGGGCCGATGTTGAAGTTCTCGACCAGGAAGTTGAGCACGTTCGGCGTAATGAACGCAGGCAGTGTCGGCCCCAGTTTGATGTTCTTGATGCCGAGATGCAAAAGCGTCAGCAGGATGGCAACGGCTTTCTGCTCGTACCAGGAGAGTACCAGAG
>PKTY01000001.1 GCA_002869725.1 Desulfuromonas sp.
GGGGGTGGGCAGCGCGCTCACCAGCGCGTTCCGCAGTGCCGAGGATGCACTCGCCAGCTTCGTGACGACCGGCAAGATCGACTTCAAGGGTTTTGCCGACAGCCGTGGCCGCGCCGCAACTGGTCGCCTACGCACCGGACGTTGCCAAACAGCTTGACCTGGCGGCAGCAGACTGCACAACTGAGGCATTTACCAAGATCTTCTCCGGCAACCACCTGCTTCCGGGGATGGAGCCTCACGCCTTTTGTTACGGTGGCCATCAGTTCGGCAACTGGGCCGGCCAGTTGGGTGATGGACGGGCCGTCAATCTCGGAGAAGTCATCAATCGACGGGGACAGAGGTGGGGCCTGCAGCTGAAGGGGGCCGGTCTCACCCCCTACTCGCGACGCGGCGATGGACTGGCTGTGCTACGCTCCTCGTTGCGGGAGTTCCTCTGCAGTGAAGCGATGCATCACCTCGGGGTGCCGACCACCCGGGCCTTGAGCCTGGTCATGACTGGCGAGCAGGTCGGCCGTGACATGTTCTACGATGGCAATTCAAAATTCGAGCCGGGCGCTGTGGTCTGTCGGGTCTCGCCTTCGTTCACCCGCTTTGGCAGCTTTGAAATCTTTGCTCTGCGTAATGACCTGGAAACCCTCAGACGTTTAGCAGACTACACCATCGAGGTCGACTTCCCCCTCTTCGGCAAGTCTGGACCGCAGCTTTACTCTCGATGGTTTGCCGAAGTCTGCCAACGGACCGCCGAGTTGATGGTTCACTGGATGCGGGTCGGCTTTGTCCATGGGGTGATGAACACCGACAATATGTCAATTTTTGGCTTGACCATCGACTATGGTCCCTACGGCTGGCTCGAAGGCTACGATCCCGACTGGACACCCAACACCACCGACATCCCGGGCGGCCGCTACCGCTACTGCAACCAGCCACAGATCGCCCTGTGGAATCTGGCCCAACTCGCCAATGCCCTGTTGCCGCTGGTTGGCCAGACTGAACCGTTCGAAGAGGGACTCCAGATGTACAGCGCAAGCTACCAGCAGCAATGGCGGATGATGATGGCACAGAAACTCGGGCTTCAACAGTTTGAGCCGGGAACCGACTTGGCATTGACCACCGAGCTGGACAGGATGCTCCGACTGACCGAAACCGACATGACGATTTTTTTCCGTTGCTTGGCCGATCTCGACAGCAGCAACGACCAGACTGACGAACAGCTACTAACGCCTCTGCTCGACGCCTATTACCAGCCCGAGGAATTGACCGTACAGGTCCGCCGGCAGATCTGTAGCTGGTTGCGCTCATACCTGCAAAGGATTGCTGATGACGGCCGCGACCCCGCAGCCAGACAGCGAACGATGAATGCCGTCAACCCAAAATATGTTCTGCGCAACTATCTGGCCCAGATGGCAATTGACCGCGCCGAGGCCGGCGACTTCAGTCTGGTCAATCAACTGCTCGAGGTGATGCGCCAGCCCTATACCGACCAACCGCACCACCAGCAGTTTGCTTACAAAAGACCGGAATGGGCCCGCCACCGGCCGGGCTGTTCGACCCTCTCCTGCAGTTCCTGAAAATCCTGACCAGACGTCGCAAAACGGATTCCCTTGTCCATAAATTGATGAGGGAGAGGCGTATAACCCTCTCCCTCTCTGGCCCAACCGGCTTTTGGAACTGTAAAATTTACTGGATCGATTTGACCAGATCCTCCCAAGCAACAGCAGGACCGGGCTGATTCTTCAGGCTGACTACATGTGGCGACGGCCTTTACCACGGCCTTTGAGTAACGGTTCGATTTTCTTCGCCAGCTGCTGCTGTTCAGCCGTAAGTAACTTTAGAATTTGATGCTTGACCTTGGCGTGGGAAATGATCACCTCGGCCTTGAGATCGGCCTGACTTTTGGCGAGGCTGCGAATCGCTGCCTCATCAAATGCCTCAGCGTCGAGCAAGGTCCTCATCTGTTCGTGGCCAGCCCGCAGTTGCTGCAGAGTTACCGCCAGAGCCGTCTGTTCATTTTGATAGAGGGTTTGAATTTGCTGCTGCTGCAGATCGGTCAGGTCGAGCAGGTCTGTCATCATTTCGACATGGCGCTGATGCCTCATAGCCATGTCACCGGGAGGGCCATCCAAGGAAGGTCCTCCGCTAAACGCTGAGGCGATTCCACCGAACAGGCTTAAGGTCAGGATGACTCCGGCCAGTACGGTTCGAACAACATTTCGTTTCATGATCTTCTCCTTTCGATTGAGCTGATATGGGTTACCGTCGTTTGAAGACTAGCTCTTGAATGTGAAGAAAATATGGAAGAAATGAGGAAATATCCGGGGGAAAGTAATTTATTCTGGTTTCCCCGCAATGCGATATGCTACCAACGAGACAGGACTCTTTTCCAGCCAAAACAGCGATGCAACTCTCGATCAAATATAAGCTGCTGGTGACGATCATAACGACGATCGGTCTGGTGGTTGTCACCATCTTTCTGCTCGGCCACTGGAGTTTTCAACGCGGCCTCCTACGGTTTGTCAATACCGCGGAACAGACGCGTGTGGCAGAACTCGCCGTAGAATTAAAAAACTTCTATGCCCAGGAAGGGCGCTGGGATCGTCTACTCTCTCAACCGAGCCTGTGGCTGGAACTGCTGCACGGCTCCGACAAGAATCGGCCGATACCAACCCGACTCAAGGGCCGCTGGCTCAGTCAACTCAGAAACGCTCGCCAGTCTCCGCCCCGCCTCCCCTCGCCAGAGCAACTGCGGCGTTTTGAAGCACGTGTCGTTTTGCTCGATGCCGAAGGCGAACCTCTGTATGGCTTCCCCCAGCTGTTCGAGGAGATCACCTACACTCCCCTTGAATACCAGAGCAAAATCATTGGCCGGCTGGGACTGGCGCCCCAAAAAAGACTGGTGGATGACCTGCAACTGCAATTCGTCAAGGAGCAGAAGACAACCTTGGGAGTGATCGCCGTCGGGATTATTCTGGTGGCAGCCCTGTTGACCCTACCCATCACCGGCAGGATGGTGCGACCGGTCAAAGCTCTCGCCGCGGCAACCCGTCAACTGACCAGCGGCAACTACATGATCCGTACACCGGTCACCTCTGCGGATGAGCTCGGGATGCTGACCCGAGACTTCAATACTCTGGCGGACACTCTGCAGAAGAACGAACAGGCGCGCCGCCAGTGGGTCGCTGATATCTCCCACGAACTCCGCACCCCCCTGTCCATTCTGCGAGGAGAAATCGAAGCCATTCAGGACCAGGTGCGAACTGTGACTCCGCTGACCGTCAAAACCCTGCATGACGAGATTCTGCACTTGAGCCGTCTGGTCGACGACCTGTACGAATTGGCCATGTCCGACCTCGGGGCTCTGACTTACCAAAAAGAACGGATAGCGCCCGTCGAAATTCTGGGCAAGGCCCTTGAATCTTTCAAGCAGCGATTGGCGGCCCAACAGATCAGCCTATCCATTGATCTCTGCAGTGGGTCCGACTTGACCCTGCTAGCGGACCCCAGCCGTCTCCAACAGCTTTTTTTCAACCTGGCCGAAAACAGCCTGCGTTACACTGACCCCGGTGGGCGCATGGAGGTGCGCACCGAATCCGACCGTAACCGGCTGATCATTCATTTCCTCGATTCTTCTCCAGGAGTACCAGCCGCAGATCTCCCCAAGCTTTTTGAACGCCTTTTCAGAGTCGAATCCTCCCGCACCAGAACAGCTGGAGGTGCTGGACTGGGGCTGTCGATCTGCCGCAACATCGTTGAAGCACATAAGGGAACGATTGAGGCAAAATCCTCACCACTTGGAGGTCTTTGGGTCACTGTAACGCTGCCTGCAGGAGCCTAGTCTATGGGTGTCACGATTCTGATTGTCGAAGATGAGCCGAGGCTGGCCGGTATCTTGAGAGATTACCTGTTGCAGGCCGGCATGCGGCCTCATTGCATCGGCAACGGTCTGGAGGTGGTCGACTGGGTCAGGGAACATCAGCCGAATCTGATGCTGCTCGACCTAATGCTGCCCGGCAAGGATGGCATGGAGGTCTGCAAGGAAGTGCGCACATTTTCCGACCTGCCGATCATCATGGTCACCGCCCGGGTCGAGGAAATCGACCGCCTGCTGGGCCTCGAACTTGGAGCCGACGATTACATCTGCAAACCGTTCAGCCCGCGCGAGGTTGTCGCCCGGGTCAAAGCCGTGCTCAGGCGATCTGCTGCATCGAACCTGACCACTCCGCAAGGGCTGACTCTCGATGACACACGCTACCTGGCCCGAATTAACGGCTGCAAACTCGACCTGACGGCCATCGAGTACCAGCTGCTGAGTGCTCTCGCCAGAACCCCGGGGCGGATCTTCTCACGAGACCAGCTGATGTCAAAAATCTACCCCGACCAACGGACCGTCGAAGACCGGACTATCGACAGCCACATCAAGAAACTTCGCAAGAAGCTTTCGGTCGCCTCGGCGGGCAGTGACTTGATTCACTCGGTTTATGGTGTAGGGTACAAGTATGAAAGAACCTAAACCGCCCTTCTCCGGGATTCATATGGCAGCGACTGTTCTTAATTTCTGACAACAGAGAAAACCGCTGCCGTTCCATTAAATTGCCAATGTCTCAGCCTGCAGTTTGAGAGGATATGGACCGTAATGTTTTTGAAGCTCTACTCGAAGGGCTAGGAGCTCCTGTGGTCTGCTCTGGCAAGCAGATCGACCGGTGGATCCCCATCAACCTCAACCCCTTGAAGAGGCCATTAGAACGGCCCTCGGCCAAGGGTAACGTTGTACAAATCTCAAGTTCATCTTGTTCAAAGGAATGGTTGTTTTCACAGGAAGGTTGAACTGTTAGACTGCAACGACCTGTCTGTAGGAAGAAACAGGCGAGAGTCATCTTTTGGTGACTCAAATCGATAAACAGTGGTTTTTCCGTTCACCGGGATAACCGATCACTATTGGGGGCATCAAACAGAA